>CAYYOQ010000006.1:0-18702 GCA_964473235.1 uncultured Thermodesulfobacteriota bacterium
AAGGCAGAGGTGGATCAGTAAAAAAGCAATGGGTGATCGGTAGAGAGAGGTCATCTTATATTCACCGTGTAGCTTAACGTGAGAACTATCGGGGTTACTCCCCTTCAAATGCTACTAAGGCGAAGACTTGGTAGTTGCGAAGTTTATCTCTTCCCTTGAGATCAGGCAGTTCGACAATAAAAGTACATTCTACCACACTTCCCCCCGCGCTCTCAACCATTTCACACGCAGCCTTCATAGTGCCACCGGTGGCGAGAAGATCATCGACCATGAGCACTCGGGCACCTTTGGTAAGGGCGTCCCTATGCATCTCGATGGCGTCGGTACCATACTCAAGTTTATACTCTACATGGTAGGTTTCGGCGGGGAGCTTTCCTGGCTTGCGGATGGGAACAAAACCTTTCCCGAGCACATAGGCGATAGCTCCGCCTATGATGAAACCACGTGATTCAATGCCAACTACTAGGTCAATGGGCATCGGGCGGTAGCGCGATACCAGGATGTCAATGGTCTCTTTAAACCCCTTAGCGTCTTTAAGGAGGGTGGTGATGTCACGGAACATAATCCCTTTTTTGGGGAAGTGGGGAATGGTACGGATTTTTTCTTTGATCTGTTCCATAGTGCGTTCCCTTCTCTTGAATTAGGTTTTTCCCTCAAGTAGTTTTTCCCTAAGGCTTGAGGACCACAGTGCTATGGTCAGTTATTAGGAGTCAAAATGCCTGCATGCCTGCAGGCTGGCAAGCGTGCAGGCCAATAAAACACTTGAACCCTTGACTCCTCGAACCCTTTGTGTATCCACACTATAGTATGAAAAACGCTTTGCTGATTGGCAACCCTATCAGAAGTAATCATTATCCTTACACTAATAAATATCCTGCAATGAAAATGCTGCTTAAAAGATACACCATCCAGTGTACCTCTCTCCCCTTACCAGAGAAGAGCTTGATGATGGGGTAGCTCACAAATCCGATGGCAAAACCATTGGCGATGCTAAAGGTGAGCGGCATGGTGATGATGGTGAGAAAGGCGGGGATCGCTTCATCCGCGACCGTCCAGCGTATCTTGGCGATGGTGTGCATCATCAAGCTTCCTACCACAATCAGCGCGGGCGCAGTCACCGGGTGGAGAATGATGCCGCTTCCCTTGACTAGATACCCTCCACCAAACATGCTGGCTAGAGGAGAGAAGAAGAGAGATAAGAGTAGCAGCGCGGCAGTCACCAGATTGGCAAGCCCGGTTCTTCCTCCCTCTGAAACGCCGGCGGCACTCTCTATATAGCTGGTGATAGGTGAGGTACCACAGATAGCTCCTAAGGTGGTACCCAGTGCATCGGGCAAAAGTGCCCTTCGTACCCGGGGAAGCTTGCCATCTTTGAGCATCCCTGCCTGTTCACTCACCCCGATCAGGGTACCGATGGTATCAAACATATTGAGGAAGAGGAGCGTCGCAATGGGGGTAAGGTAGGTGAGCCTTAAAGCCCCCCTGATGTCGAGCTTCCCCCAGGTGGGAGCTATGGAAGGGATGGCACTCACCAGCCCCTTGTATTCTACAATCCCCATGAAGATACCAAGTATCCCAGTGAACCCTATACCGATTAAAATAGCCCCCCTGATGCGGCGAGCCATCAGGATTGCGGTGAGCATCAGTCCGGCAATCGCTAAGAGCGTAGGGGGCGAACTAAGCTTTCCCATGCTCACAAAGGTTGCTGGATGGGAAACCACTATCCCGGCTTCCTTTAAGCCAATGAACGCAATAAAGATTCCTATACCAGTTGCAATACCGTATTTGATCCCCCCGGGGATGGCTTCACAGATTACTTCTCGGATTCTCACTAAGGTCAATAAGAGGAGCAGGCTTCCCGAGAGGAAGACAATGCCCAGGGCGATTGGCCAGGGTACCCCCATTGAGGCACAAATCTCAAAGCTAAAGAGGGCGTTGATTCCCATTCCTGGGGCCTGAGCCACAGGGTAGTTAGCGAGAAGGGCCATACACGCCGTAGCGACTGCCGCCGAGAGGCAGGTTGCAACCATCACCGCATTAAAGTCCATCTTAGCCCCCTGGGAGAGAATCGCGGGATTTACAAAGATAATGTAGGCCATGGTCATGAAGGTAGTAACTCCCGCAATAATCTCGGTGCGGGTGGTTGAACCAGATGCTTTGATTTTAAATAGTCGCTCCAGCATTGTTAAAATCCATAGCGGTAGATTTTCTTAGGGTGAGATTCTTTATAACGAGAATGGAGATGCCCCGTCAAGAGATATTTCTTCTTTAACCTCCATTTAAAAACACCTTGACAGAAAGTGTGTTTACAGTTAATTAGAGATGAAGAGGTGAACCTGGTAATGGAAAAAGAAGTCAGTTTTAAAGAGGTCATGCTCTGGGTACGACTTGCCATGACCTTTAATGTGATCTACCACGAGATAAAGGAGGAATTGAGCAAGGAACATTTAACCGTACCCCAACTTGAAATTATTGCCTGTCTGGATCGTAGCAAGGGACTTCCCTTAAGTGAGGTTGCTGAGCGACTGCTGATTTCCGGTGGAAATGTAACAGGGATTATTGATCGGCTGGAGAGAGATGGCTATGTGCACCGGTTGCGTGATAAAAGGGATCGTCGAATAGTGAGGGCGCTGTTAACGGAGAAAGGGTTTGCGCTCTACAAATCCTTCCTCCCCAGATATAAAGAGGTGATGCACCGGATTAACAGCAGGCTCACCATTGACGAGAGAAAGCACCTTCAACGGCTGTTAAAAAAACTCTCGGGAGGGGTGAAAAAACCTGGAGCATTTTCCACTCCCGTGTAGGTGCGCGTAACACAAAGAATCAAGGAGTAAGCTTAATGGGAATGTTCTCTTTTGGATGCTCTCTCCTTGGTTCTTGTTAGCTAGTGGCTGAACGAAAACCCCTGTTTTGGCTCTATTGTCATTTCGACTGAAAGGAGAAATCTTTGAATTTGCATGAGATTTCTCAGTCGCTTAGCTCCTTCGAAATGACAGCCGATGTAGTGCGAGAGGGTTTTTGTTCTGACAGTAGCTGTGGTAGAGGTAAATGGTTTATTTAACTACATGGAGGAGTCTGGGGGTAGGGTGAAAAATAAAATGTGTATACACTCATGAGCGATTACAATGGAGACAATTAAAAACCTTGGTAAAAAAGTAGCTATGCTGCTTTTCATTGCTTTCCTCCCACCCCATGTGGACATCGTGTTTGCTCAGGAGGTGCAAGAAGTGGTGGTAAGGAATTGGCGTGCCAATCATATGAAGCACGCACAGGATTGGCGGGATAATACCGCGGTCCTCACCATCATAAGCCCCAAGGGGTTAAGGCGGGTGCGCGAGGGACGCCGTTTTACCAAGAATTACGAAAAGGAGGGTATTGATTATAAGGAAATCATCTTTATGACTACTCCTGAGAATATCAGAGGATTGGGCATACTCTCCTGGACCTACCTTGACAAAACTAAGGAAGACGATACCTGGCTCTGGCTGCCGAGTTTGAGGAAGGTGAGGCGGATGACTGCCGCTGATGGAGAAGATTCATTTTTTGGTACGGACCTCACCTTCGATGAGGTTACTTTAAGAAATCCTGAGGATGAAAACCATCGACTGATCAGGGAGGAGGAGTGGCAGGGTAAAAAATGCTATGTGATTGAGAGCACTACTAAGAAGGTTCCCTGGTACTATACCACGCGTATATGGTGGGTAGATAAAGAACATGCGATTGAGTATACTCAGCACTATTTTAATGAAGAAGGGATTCTCTTTAAAACCCTAGAGAAGAAGTGGGACTTGATTAAAGGCGGGTGGACCTGGAATCTCTGGGATGCTCACGAACTTCGTACTAAAAGTCAATCACTGGTGGACATTGGGAGCAACGGGTCGGTGTTTAACACTGGCCTCGCTGATGATCTCTTTACCCAGAGAACCTTAACCAGGATGAGGTAGTGATGCCCTTGCGCGTTCCACATCTACCTCTGCTATATGTCTGCTTCCTGCTGCTTTACCTTTCTGGGTGTATCATTCTTTTACTTCCCTCCTCTGTACATGCCCTCTACCAGAGTTCTCGGTGGGAAATCTTTGGTTACCTCAAAAATGAAACTGCGCTGCGAGTGAAGCACCCTCATGAACTGATGAAATCTGAATTTACCCTGGAGATGGATTGTACCTACCATTTTTCAGACCAGATGTTAGTGTTTATGAAAGGAAAGGCCTTTTATGACACCATTTTTGATTGGGAGAATGAGGGGTATGGTGATCATAAGCGCTTGCGAGATGAGATTGCCAAACCCAATCAGGATACCACTGCAGACCCTCTACGGGAGGCGTATGTTGATATCTTCTTAGAGCGTATGGATATCCGGATAGGGAAGCAACAAGAGGTGTGGGGCACAGCGGATGGTCTCAAGGTACTCGATGTCATCAACCCCACTGATTTCAGGGAGTTCTATCAGGATGACTTTGAAGATAGTCGTATCCCCCTCTGGGCATTCAAAATCAATTATTTTGTGGGGGAAGGAAGTAACAATGTATTGCAATTGCTGTGGATTCCAGATAGTGAGCCAAACTATCTACCACCCTACCGACATCCCTTTGCCCCTTTATCGACGCGGATTCTGGGCGCACTGAAGAAGCCCCTTCCTCAGTTCAATTTAATCACACCACTAAAAACATACCGAAGAAGTGTTGCTCAAAATATTAAAAATAGTGAGATTGGCATCAAGTGGGCTCAAAATTTTGGATCCTGGGAATATACCCTCAACTACTTCTATCACTGGACGGATAATCCAGGACTTTATTTTGAGAGGTATGGAACGGGTTTGTTAGGAACCCCCTTTATTTATGAGGAAAAATTCAAGCGGGTGCACAGCCTGGGGGGAACCTTTTCAAAAACATTTACAAGTTTTTTGGGTTTATACAATGTGGTGATGAGAGGGGAGCTACTTATCAATGTGCATGATATTACCCCTGCCTCAGCTCCTCGCTCCTTTAACACCCCCTCCGGAAATAAAACAGTATCGACAGACACTCTCACCTATGTGGTGGGGTGGGATAAGCAGGTGAGAGGAAAGTATTTTTTCAGTCTCCAATTCTTCCAGTTTATCACACTCGACTACCAGCATAATTATCTCAATGGTCTAACCCTTGCTCCCAAGGATAAAATTGATAACGCGATAAGTTTGCTTATGAGCTCTGACTTCTTTAATGAAAGATTAAAACCTAAGATACTTACCGTCTACCTGGATGATGGTGAGCTATGGGTACAACCACGGTTTACACTAGAGGTTAATTCCGAGATTGAGGCGGTTTTAGGTGGAAATTTTTACAGGGGTAACCCCCGGGGGATATTAGGAGAGTTTAGAGACAATAATCAGGTAGTGTTAGAGATAAGATATGGTTTTTAAATAAATTTTTTTCATTTTAAAATTAATTTATGTATAAAATATTCATGTATGAAAAAAATGGTTGACTTTTTGCCCATTTTTTTATATTTAAAAGCTTTATATATAAAATAAATTTTTAAAACGAGGTTAAAATGAAGAATATATCTCAAAGATTTGCTGAACTGGTTATCAGATGGAGGGTGTTATTTATTAGTTTCACCATTACACTAACCATTTTTTTCCTTTTCTGCGTGATGAGCCTCTCTATTAACACAAAGCTAGGCGATCTTATGCCTCAAAAGCATTCCTATATAGAGGTTCATAAAAAGTTAATGAACGTTTTCGGCGGGTTGAATCAGGTATCGATTGCCCTAGAGGTTAAGGAAGGTGATATCTTCAACAAAGATACCTTAGATAAGGTGGTGAGGATTACCAGGAAGTTATATCTCCTCGATGGAGTGAACCCTGGCAGGATTGCTTCACTCTCTGCACGAAAAATCAAAAGTACCCGAGTTAATGATGAGGGGTTCGAGGTGAAACGCTTAATGCGCAGTACACCGGAAACTCCTGCTGCAATGGAAACTCTCAAACAGAACATTATCAGGAATCCTATGTACTATGGACCACTGGTTTCCAAGGATTTAAAATCAACTTTAGTGCAAGTTGATTTTGAACAGGAAGTCACCTCGGGGCAAATCTTTAGAGAGCTTCATGAGGTAATCGATGCGGAAAAGGATGAGAACACCAACATTTATATGGCGGGAAGACCGATTTTGGAAGGGTGGCTTGACCACTATATTCCTAAGATGGGATGGATTTTTCTTGCCACCGGGCTGATGATGGTGCTCCTTCTCTTTTTAGCGTTTCGCTCCAAGAGGGGTATCCTACTTCCCACCCTCTCTGCGACCATGGCAACGATTTGGGGATTAGGTGCGGGTACTCTTCTCGGACATAGTCTGGATCCTGCCACCATCCTTGCCCCATTCTTCATTTATTCCCTCGGTGTGAGCCACTCTGTTCAATTCATTAAACTCTACTATGAAGCCATGAAGAATAATGGAGAAGATAGGAAGAGGGCAGCACAGGAAACCTTAGCTCACCTCTTTGTTCCGGCACTAGCCGGTGTGGTGACTGACGGGATTGGTTTCCTCTCGCTAATGGTGATACCTCTGGCAATGATTAAAAATATGGCCATCACCTCAGGTATCGGGGTGCTCGCTATCTTTTTTACCACGGTTACCTTTATTCCTCCCATTCTTTCCTACTTACCTCGGCCAAAGCGATTGGAGGTTGAGAGAGAAGAGCGTCCTAATATCTTGGACCGGATACTTACTCAAATCGCCTTTCTCATTCATAAACCGGTACTGCGCTGGGCTACCTTAGGGGTATTTTTCCTCTTTGCTGCGGTGAGTTTGGTGGGGTCTTCTAAGCTAGTGGTAGGTGATAATGAACCGGGCTCAGCTACCCTCTATCCCAACGCTCCCTACAATAAAGCTGAGGTAGTAATTAATAATAAATTCATGGGTACCAATCCCTATTTCATTATGGTTGAGGGAAAAGAAGAAGAAGCCTTGATAAATAGTGAAGTCTTAAGTGAGATGGATTCCCTGCAACGCTACCTTCAGAAAAGTGTTCCAGAGGCCGGCTATGCCCTCTCTCTCGCTGACTATATTAAGGGTCTCAATATGGTGATGTTTGGTGGTGACCCTCACTATTTCAGCGTCCCCCACAATGATGGCACCATCGCAGAGTACCTATTCCTCTACTCCATTTCTGGGTTCCCTGGAGATTTTGACCCAGTGGTGAGTCCCAATTATCAGTACGCAAACATCAAAGTTGATTTCAGAGATCACCGGTCAGATACCATCAAGAGAGCACTCTTTTATACTAGGGAGTGGATTGAAAAATTTCATAAGACCGACAAGGTTGACTTTCTCTATGCAGGAGGGGAGATGGGGACACTAGGGGCGGTTAATGAAATCATAGAAAAAATCTTGCCTACCAATCTCCTGCAGGTTGCCTTTTTAGTATTCATCTGTGTAGTCATCTCCTACACTTCACTGGTAAGTGGGGTGCTCATGCTCATCCCTTTGCTTTTCAATATCCTGGTGGTGTTTGGCATTATGGGGTTCAGTGGGGTAAGCCTCACCATAGAGACTTTACCGGTAGCAGCGTTGAGCATCGGTCGCGGGATAGACTACAGTCTCTATGTGACTACCCGTATTAAGGAAGAACTCAGCTCTACTCCTGGAAGAACATTGGAGGAAGCTATCTTACGGGCACTGGTTACTTCAGGGAAGGCTGTCTTTTTCACCGGTGCCACTATTGCGGTTGGCTCATTGACCTGGGGTTTTTCTGATGTGAGATTGCAGGCGCGTTTAGGTCTCAACTTAGGGTACCTTACCTGTTTGAACATGGGGGGCTCTCTCATTCTGCTTCCCCTCTTACTCTATATGGTTAATCCTAAGTTTCTCTATAGGGGTATTGTAAGAGAGGGGAAACAGAAGCAGGGGTTATTAAAAGAGGAAGAGCTAGTTATTGAGGTGAGTGAAAAAGAGGGAGAAAAGGTTGAACAACAAGTAGCCCTCTAGGGGAGCGCTAAGATGATGAGGAAAGCGGGTGTAGGATTTTTGTGTGGAGTGATTATGTTGCTCTGGTATTCATTGATTGAGGCGGGCTATGCCTCCAAGGGGAAGGGGATCACGAGCACCCCTGATCCTGGCATGTCGGTCGATGAGTACACCAAAATGTGGTACCACCTTAAGTATTCTAAAGATTGCAATGATTACTCTTCTCACGGCTGGGTGATCAAAAAGGACAAGCACGGGTATATTAGGAAACAGGAATGGCTGCGTAATATGATTATCTTGAGGAGACCATCTGATGATCTAGATTTTAAAGATGTGGTGACGGTAATCAACCCCCAGAATGTAAAAGGCTTGTCAGTGCTCACCTGGACCTACATCAGCCCCAATAAGGATCAGGAGGTGTGGCTCTGGCTTCCCAGTTTAAGAAAGATCAGGAGGGTTTCCCAGTCGGAGGGGGATGACTCTTTTATTGGTGCAGACAGCACTTACGATGAGGTAATGACCAGGAAGTGGGAAGATGAAACCTATACGATGATCGGTGAGGAAAAATTCAAGGGATATCATTCCTGGCATACAGACAAGTCATATTATGGTGGGCTTGACTGCTATGTGGTAGAAGCAACCAGCAAAAAAAAGGATTGGTACTACGTGAAGAGAAGGATCTGGTTTGAAAAAGATACTGCCCTCAATGTATATGAGGATTACTATAATGAGCGAGGAGAGCTGTTTAAAAATATTTTCAGGCTCTGGTCGGATCAATCGGAGATGAAGTACCGAACCTATCTTTTGCCTGAATTTACTAATTTGAAAGAGAATCACTCCAGCAGCCTTCCCATCCAGGATATTAAGTTTGACCGGGGCTTGGATGAGAATGTCTTCTCTGAAAGGGTGTTGATGAGATCTAAGTGGTAGTGTCTGATGGTGTCACACGGTTAAGGTTGCGCAACTCGTATGGAACGCTGTACCAGAGGATATGGAGAGACAGGTGACCTACCACGGGTAATAGAGGACCACCCGGGCAGCGTAACCGGTAGCTTCTCTATCGTGTGTTAACCGGTAAGTCTTTTTAAGGAGGTAGTCATGAAGGTTCTTTTCGTAATGCCGCCGTTAGGGGCGTGGTCGACCTGGGGAACCACAAAAGCCCCCAACCAGTTTTATGCCCAGCTCGCAGCCTACCTGAGGGAGAAGGGTGCCGCGGAGGTGGACCTCATAGAGGCAAGGATTGTAGGGATGTCAGCTGAGGAAATGATTGATGAGGTGAAGAAAAAATCTCCAGAGGTGGTGGTGATGGGTGATGTGCTTCACACCACCGGTGGCGCCGCCATCATCTGGCACTTTAATACCACCGCCCAAAAAATTAAGTCGGTACTGCCTGAGTGTAAGATAGCGGTAGGAGGGCTCTGGTATTCGGCACTCTATCAGGAGACACTGGAGGAAAATCCCGCCATCGATTTTGTCATATTAGGTGAAGCAGAGGAGACCCTCTATGAGTTAGTGAGTGTGCTTGCCTCGGGTGGTAGGAAATTTGAGGCGATAGCGGGTCTCGCCTCACGAAAGAATGGTAAGGTGGTGGTGGGACCTCACCGGGAGCTGATCACTGACCTTAACCGACTTCCGCTTCCCGCCTATGATCTCTTCCCGATGGAGAAGTATGAGGGGCACACCTGGAAACACTTCTGCGAACTTTTTACCAGCAGGGGATGTCCCGGAGGCTGCTCTTTCTGCTATGAGTGGAGTATGTATGATCCCAGGTATCCCAAAGATTTTATTTCCTGGAGGTGCCGTTCAGCTGAGAGTGTGGCTGATGAACTGGAGTTATTGACAAGAAAGTATGGAGTCAAAACAATCGTCTTTCAAGATGATGCCTTTAATGTAAAGTCTGAATTGGTTGAAGGTATGTGTGGTGAGATCATTAGACGCAATATCGAGATAAACTGGGTCATTCTGGGGAGAGCACCTGACTGGATTACACAGATAGACCTTTTCCCTCTGATGAAAAAGGCCGGGCTTTTTATGGGGCTGGTAGGAATTGAGGTGGCAACCGATGAAGAGCTCAGGGCCATAGGAAAGGGGATTACTACTTCTCAGGCAAAAGAGACCATTAAGAAGTTACGGGAACACGATATTGCAACCATTGGCACCTTCTTAGCTGGATTTGAAGATGATGATGAGAGAAAGATTAAGGAGCGGTTTGCATTTGCTGATGAGGCGGACCCTGATATCTTTGCGCTCCAATTTGTAACCCCCATGCCAGGTTCACCCATCTGGAAGAAGGGGGTGAGAGAGGGGAAGATACATCTCAGTACTATTGATCTACGGAAGTGGGATTTGCAGCATCCGGTGGTGCCCACGAAATATCTAAGCATTGAGGAACTGGGGAGGCTGGGCGCGTGGTGCGGTAGAGAATTTTACAGTAAACCGGAGAGAATCCATCGGATCATGGAGAGTGATTACTCTCCTCTGGTGAAGTCCTGTGTAAAGGATTTTATCTCTAACCTGGCAAACTTTGAACGCGCAGCGACCGCTGGCGAAGTATATGTGTGAGGGGAGGGAGAGATGAAGATATTAGGAATTTGTGGAACTCATAAAAGGGGAAAGATCAAATCAGCAAGTGAGTGGTTTTTGAGAGTAGCCCTGGAGGCTGCTCAGGAAAAGGGGGCCGAGGTTGAGAGTTTACGGCTTATTAACTACACTATCGTTCCCTGTACTGCCTGCAACCGTTGTTTTTGTGGCCAGCTCTGTCCGCTTTTAGAGAATTCCAAGGATGAGACCAGGGTTATATTCGACAAAATGGCGCAAGCCGATGCCTTCATTTTCTCATCTCCCGTGTATGCCTACAAGATACCTGCGGTGGTATTGAACTTCATTCAACGCACCCGACCCCTCCATGAGATTGACCGTTCCCCTATCTGGGGTACCGAAATTACCGCCTATAAGTGTAACCCCTTTCGGGGTAAAGCGGTGGGCAATATGGCGGTAGGGGCCGGTATAGGGTTGGAAGGTGCACTCTTTGACCTTTTTCACTATCTTAAGGCAATGACCGCAACTTCGGTAGTCTGCGCGGGGATTGGTTTATTTGAATCGGAGATAAAAAACCTCTGCATGGTGGATGGGAAGTTTTCCATGAAGCATGAGCTCTTGAAGGAAATGTTGGATAGAGACATTCCCAGTTATGAAGAGAACGAGAATGCCATCGCCATGGCGAGGGCGGTGGGAAGACAGGTATTTGATGTTGCCAGCTCAGAGCTTTTTAATAAGATAGCCGAGATTGTGAGATATTAGTTCTTTTTATGAAGAGGATGGTTGCATGCTTTTGCCACAAAGAATAGCCCAGGTTGATTTAACTACGAGATCTGTTTCCCTTTCTGTTCTTCCTGAGGAGATAGTGAGAAAATTTTTAGGGGGGAGGGGAGTAAACTCTTATCTCCTCTATCAGCATCTCAACGCTGACATCGATCCCTTGGATGCAAATGCGCTCCTGGTAATCGGAGCGGGTGCGTTAACTGGATTGCGAGGGGTAACCACTGCCCGCCTCACCATCTCGGGGAAATCTCCCGAATCAGGTCTCTTAGGTGATGCCAACATTGGCGGTCACTTTGGTGCAGCCCTTAAAAGAGCAGGCATTAGTTATCTCCTCATTTCGGGGGTTGCATCTGCCCCTATGTACCTTCTGGTTACTAAAGGCGAGGTTACTATAGAAGATGCACAGGAACTCTGGGGCAGTGATGCCATCGAATGCGGTGAGCGTATAAAAGAAAGACACGGTAAGAGAGCACAGTCCCTCACCATCGGTCAGGCGGGCGAGCGGCAGGTGCGTTTTGCCTGCGTAATGCATGGAAAAAAGAATGCCGCGGGCCGGTGTGGCATGGGCTGCCTGATGGGGGCGAAGAGGGTCAAGGCGATAGTGGCAGTAGGAGATACTGGTGAGCTCTCTCCTGCGTTCCCTCAAGAGTTTAAAGCCCTCACCAAAGAACTCTATCAGAAGATACATGAGCAGTTTATCATGGAGACACTTAGTACCTACGGAACCGCCCACCTCTATGAGATTATCAATAATGCCATCGGGATGGGCAGGGCTTATAATGGATTGAATTCAGCCTTTCCAGGAAACCGAGATATCAGTCCTGAAGCTCTTGCCCTCAAGTACTATACCGGGAAATCGCCCTGTTTCTCCTGTGCCATTGCCTGTAAACATAGCTATAAAATTAAAGAAGGTCCTTACGCAGGAGTTGAGAATGAAGGGCCTGAGTACGGGACTATCGGTCATTTTGGGCCGGTACTGGGGATCGGGCGGTTGGAGCCGATTCTTAAGATCAATGAGCTTATCAACCGTTATGGGTTGGATGCGAGTTCGACCGCCAATCTGATTGCCTGTACCATTGAACTTTTTCAGGAAGGAGCCATTGATAAAAATATAACTCAGGGCATAGATCTGGCGTGGGGAAAGGAAGAAGCCATCATCAGCCTCATTGAGAAGATTGCCTTGAGAGAGGGTGTTGGTGATGTGCTCGCGCGGGGTGCCAGGGAACTCTCACAACTGTGGAAAGGATTCTCAGATAAAATTTCCTGGGTAAAGTATCTTCCCCAGTCTGACCCTGCTGATCTTCGCTATATGAAGGCTTATGCGCTCGGTGATGCGGTTGCCACCAGAGGGGCTGATCACTTAAGGAGCCGGCCCACCTGGGAGGCATTCAATCTTCCTGAAGAACAATTAAGGGGCATTTATGGTGGCCCGGTCTCTTCTGACTATTTCTCTTATGAAGGTAAGGGAAGGGTAATCTGGTGGTGGGAATCGTATGTGGGTCTCTTTGATGCGCTGGGTATGTGTAAGCTTATCGCGTTCCACTGCCTGCCCGGTGTGTTTGATTTTGAAGTGTTTGCTCAGCTCATCAAGTATGGTATGGGACTTGAACTTTCAGCAGAGGAGGTATTTGAGGTAGGTGAGCGTATCACCACTATCGAGCGGATGTTCATTGCCCGTGAGGGGGTGAGGAGGAAGGACGATTTTCCACCTGAGCGCTATTTTAAGCCCTTGCAGTGGACTCAAGGGGTAAATGAAAGTCTAAAGGATATGAAATTAGATAGACAGTGTTTCAACCAGATGCTGGATGAATACTATCAGCTCCATGGATGGGACTTGGAAACAGGAATACCTTTGCCGGAAACAGTAGCGAGATTGGGATTAGATCAGAGTGAAGAATGTCAAAAACCAAATTCCAAAATCCAAATCACAAATTCCAAATTTCTACTAACCTAAACTCAAATGGCCCAATGGGTACTTCATTTTGAACATTTGAATTTTGGATTTGTTTGAGATTTGGTGCTTTGGATTTGGGATTTATACAGCATATCAACACTGGACGGTATTGGATATGGCGCATACGGCAAAGATTGCAATCATCGGTGCGGGGGCGATTGGCGGTGTGGTGGGTGGATATCTCACCCAGGCGGGAGAAGATGTGGTGGTAGTGGGTAAGAAGGAGCAGGTACGCGCTCTCAAGGAAAATGGATTGACCATTGAGGGCGTGAGAGGAAAGGTACAGGTAGCGGTGAGAGCGGTTGAGGGGCTTGAAGAAGAGGTTGACCTTATTGTCCTCGCAGTCAAGACCCAGGATGTGGCGAGTTCGCTTGAACAGCATACATTTCATGGTTTAGCATGCCCGGTAGTGACTACCCAAAATGGAGTGCGTGCAGATACACTACTTGCAGAGCGGATAGATCCTCAGCGCATAGTGAGCAGTATTGTAATGTTTGGTGCAACCTATCTTACCCCAGGGAAGATCGTCCACAACTTTGAAGGTGACCTGATCATGGGGAATTATCTCAAGGGAAGCGAAGGACGGGTGGAAGGAACGGCCAAGATAGTGGAGAAGGTTTTTCCGGTGATAGTGACTGAAGATATCATGGGGATGAAGTGGCTTAAGCTTTTTGTTAATCTCAATAACTGTGTGTCTGCGTTGATTGGTAAAAGTATGCAGGAGTGCTTTGCTGATATACACCTCTGTACCGTAAGCATAGCCTTACTTAAGGAAGGCTTACAGTTAACGGAGCAGACAGGTATTAACCTTCATTCTCTTCCCACCTATCCGGTAGAGCGTTTACATGTGCTCACCTCGCTGCCGCTAGAAGAATCAGCCCGGCTCTTTTCAAAGATTATGACCAACTTAAGTAAAGAGCCCCTCTACGGTTCTATTCTCCAGAGTATCAGGAGGGGCAAGCCCTCAGAGATTGACTACCTCAATGGTGAGTTGGTTGCCTTAGCAAAAGAAAGGGGGTGTTCAGCCCCATTGAATGAGAAGGTGGTGGAGATGGTACACCAGGTTGAGGAGTCAAATAACTTCTTTTCGCCTCACGAAGTTATTCAGGAATTAAGTATGACTATTTAATGAGAAAGGAGAAGAGGTGTGGAGATAAAGTTTCCCCGGATAAGGGTAACGGTAAAGAATGTATACGCAGAATGTTATCACGGTTTGAAGGTAGATGATTCCTTTGTCTTTGAGGATTTTACCAAAACGCCTGCTGGTTTCTGTGAGGGGGCGACCAGTGCACTTTTCCCCTGCCTCTATGCCCTCTCCTTCGGTGCCTGCTATCCCTTTGAGAATAATCAGCGCTCGATTCATACCACCTGTCCCGATGGAGGTAAAATACAGTTTTTCTCTGAGGTGATTGAAGAGGGCGATATCAAACCCTGTTTTGTCGACAAAAGTAAACACACCGGTCCTCATCCCCGCAAGATGATCATTTCGGTAGAGGAGGTAAAGGGGAAGTGTTTCTACAGTTACCAAGAGGGTGATACCTTTGAGGTGAGTGGGTTGCGTACCATTGAAGGTTTTTGTGGCGCTGCCTATCACACCATTTTCCCGGTCCTCTTTGCCCTCAATTTTGGTGCAACCTATCCCTTCGAAGACAACGTCAACTCGCTTTCGACAGTTACCTGCCCTGATGGGGGAAACATTCGCTTCAGGGTAACCCGTGCGGAAGAAAAGGAGGAAGAGAAATGAACAGAAGAGTAGTAATAACAGGTTTAGGGATTATTTCACCTTTGGGAATCGGGAAGGAAGCCTTCTGGAGGGGGATGGTATCTGGTAAATCTGCGGTGGAGAAGATTACTGACTTTGACACCTCGGGGTTTAAAACTAAGATTGCCTCACAGGTAAAAGATTTTGATCCCTTTGAGTTCGGCTTGACCGAAGAGGATGTCAACCGTATGGATCGCTACGTTCAGTTTGCCGTCTGCGGGGCAAAGATGGCCATCCAGGATGCGAAACTCAGTCTGGATGCGCTTGATCGGACTAAAATAGGGGTATCTCTGGCTAATGCCATCTGCGGCACCAAATATATGGAAGAAGAGTTCTTAAGGGTGACTAACTGGGGGAAGGAGGCTATTGACCCGAGTAAGGTACGCTTAGACCTCTACGATGCGTCTATGTTCAACACCCCCTCAACGGAAATCTCTGCCTATTTTGGCCTGAGAGGTATTTCCACTACCCTCTCTACGGGGTGTACCGCAGGAACTGATGCGGTAGGATTTGCGTACGAGTGCATTCAGGATGGGGATGTGGATATCATGGTTGCCGGTGCCTCAGAGGCGCCCATTACCCCCATTACGGTTGCCTCATTTGATGTAATCAATGCCCTCTCCACCAGAAACGATGACCCGCAACGTGCCTCTCGTCCCTTTGATAAAGAGCGTGATGGATTCATTGTCTCTGAGGCCTGTGGCATCTTGATAGTGGAGGAGTTGCGACATGCGCTGAGGAGGGGAGCACCGATCTATTGTGAAATTGCGGGTTTTGGAACGAGCTGCAATGCCTTCCACATGACCGACCTTCCTCCCGATGGGAATGCCTTGCTGCACTCGATTCGTTCGGCGATGGAGCAGGGGAGGCTCTCCCCAGGTGATATTGACTACATCAATGCCCATGGCAGCTCTACTCCTCAGAATGACGTATTTGAGACCAATGCCTATAAATCGTTTTTCGGGAAGAAGGCATACACTATTCCCGTCAGTTCCATTAAGTCAATGATGGGTCATCCACTGGCAGCAGCTAACAGTGTGGAGTTGGGTGCCTGCGCCCTGATTTTCGAGAGAAATGTGTTACCCCCCACCATTAACTATGAGGTGCCTGATCCTGAGTGTGATTTGGATTACATCCCCAATGTATGTCGGGAAGCAAAAGTGAATACCATCCTGAAAACCAGCAGCGGTTTTTCTGGCATTCACTCATCCATGGTGCTTGAACGATGGGATGCATAGAGGGCTACCGTGAGGAGAATGGAGTATGATCAGGAGAGTAGTCGTTACTGGAATGGGGGTGGTCGCCCCCAGTGGCGTTGGGAAAACGGCTTTCTGGAATAATATGAAGGAGGGGAATTCATTCGTTACCCCCATTACTAAATTTGATGCCTCGCGCTACCCTTCAAGGATTGCTGGTGAGGTGAAAGAGCTTACCATCCCCGATACCTTTTCCAATAGATTGCTTAAAAAACTAGACAGATTTTCTCACATGGCACTGGTGGCAGCAGATGTAGCGCTCAATGATGGGAAGGTAGATTTAACACAGGAAGATTTAAACAGGGTGGGAGTGTTTCTAGGGAATGCGCTGGGCGGATGGCAATACGCAGAGACTGAACTACGTGACCTCTATCTAGAGGGGTTAGAAGGGGTAAGTCCCTATCAGGCAACTGCCTGGTTCCCCGCTGCCCCGCAGGGACAGATTTCCATCTACTATGGGATCAAAGGGTATAGCAAAACGGTGGTCTCTGACCGAGCGAGCTCGCTGATGGCACTGGGGTATGCAGCGAGAACCATCAAAAAAGGTAGTGTTGATCTCATTCTCGCAGGCGGAACTGAAGCCCCGATCACACCCTATGCACTCTTATGTTGTAATACCTCTGGAACACTTTCAACCAGAAATGAGGAGGCAGCACGTGCCTACCGTCCCTTTGATGATTCACGGGATGGCTTCGTCATAGGAGAAGGGGCGGGGATTGTTATTTTGGAAGAGATGGAGCATGCCCTCGCCAGGGGAGCTCACCTCTATGGGGAGATTGTGGGCTATACGGCAAACTGTGATGGGTACCATCGTATCGACTTTGCCCCTGAAGGAGATCAGCTCGCGAAGGCAATTAGGCGGGCGTTGCATGATGCACGCGTGGCACTGAAAGAGGTGGATTATATCTGTGCGGATGGCGCTGCTACTGAAGATGGGGATAGGAGTGAAACCAAGGCAGTGAAAAAGGTGTTCGGAGAGCGTGCCTATCACATTCCCATGAGCGCACCCAAATCAATGATCGGTAATCTTCTTGGGGCCTCTGGTGTTGTTGATCTCATCACTACCCTCCTCTCCATGGAGCATGGTTATGTACTGCCTACGATTAATTATCGTGAGAAAGATGAGGAGTGTGACCTGGACTATGTTCCCTTGAGGGCGAGGCGTCATGAGATTGGCACTGCCCTTATCCACTCCCGAGGAAGGGGAGGGATCAATACGGTGTTAGTCGCCCAAAAATTCCAGCAGTAAAAGAGAGCACGCAACAGTTGTCAGTGTGCAGAAAAAAATAATCGACTCTCTAATCTTTATATTCACTGACCACTGATAAAACTGTCAACTGATAACTATTGTAAAGGGGAGGTGAAGAGGGTCCATGATGGTTGCGGAAAAACTTAAGGAAATTTTAATTGCAAAGATTGAGATTACACCAGAAGAATTCAGACCTGAGGCAAGACTGGCTGATGATTTTGGGGTGGATTCAACTGAGTTGGTGGAGATACTTCTCAGTTTAGAGAAGGCTTTAGGGATAAAAATTTCTGAAGGTCTTATAAAAAAGAATTTTTCTATTAAAGAGATTATTGAAACCGTTCAGCAGAGGTATACGCTCGCCTGAAAAGCGTTGAGCTAGTAACGGTATGCCCCACACCAGTGTAAGGATTATTGATTTAAGCCTTCCCATCGATGAGAACGCAGCAGAACCTTTTCCGGTGAAGATAAAGAGATTGGATCACCGGCGGGGGGCAGACTACCTGGGCTGGGCGCTTGCGATAGCGCGGGAAAAGAGTTTTCCAGAGAAGATACAAGGCTTAATTAGTTACTTTATGGGAAGAAAGAAAATAAGTAAACGCAGCTTTCCCGATGAGGAATTTATCTCTGAAGAGAGGGTTACTGCCTCCGTCCACACGGGAACGCATCTCGATGCCCCCTACCATTTTGGGACGAGATGTGCAGGGAAAGAGGCGAAGCAGATTGAGGATATTCCCCTGGAGTGGTGCTATGGTGATGGAGTGGTACTTGATTTTACTGATAAAGCATCAGGCACCTCCATTACCAAGGAAGAGGTTCACCTAGCACTTGAGAAAATTGGCTATACAATAAAACCTTTTGACATTGTGCTCATCAACACAGGAGCTGACCGTCATTGGCAAAAAAAGGGGTATTTTTTTAAGTTCCCTGGGATGAGCCAGGAAGCCACAGAGTGGTTGGTTGAACAAGGAGTAAAAATTATCGGTATTGACGCCCTGGGGTTTGACCGCCCCTTCAAGCGCATGGTTGAGGATTACCTTGCCACAGGAGATGCCAGTGTCCTCTGGCCTTCGCATCTCTACGGGAGGCAGAGGGAGTACTGTCACATTGAGCGATTGGCAAATTTAAAAAAAATTCCAAAACCTTTTGGGTTCAAGGTGGCATGTTTTCCAATAAATATAAAAGGGGTAGGGGCGAGCTGGGTAAGGGCAGT
>CAYYOQ010000006.1:18802-26115 GCA_964473235.1 uncultured Thermodesulfobacteriota bacterium
TGGCATGTTTTCCAATAAATATAAAAGGGGTAGGGGCGAGCTGGGTAAGGGCAGTAGCAATTGTATAGGTGAGATGTGAGATGTGAGATATGGGATGTGAGATGAATTGAGGAATTAAGGAATTGAGAAATTATGTTTTGAACATTTGGTATTTGAATTTTGGATTTATTTCGAATTTCGTGCTTGGGATTTCGAATTTTCATTAAATGAAGTGCTTCCTTCGAAAGGGAGTATGATGTAAAGGAGGTTTTTTTATGGCACACACCAAGAACAGTATCATCATTGACGCACCTTATGACAAGGTCTTTGACATTACCAATGATATCGAGCGTTGGCCTGAGCTCTTTGCAGAATATAAAGATGCGAAGGTGCTCAAGAGGGAGGGAAATACCATTACCTTTCAGCTTACCAATAACGAGGATCACTCCTGGCGCTCTTCACGAATTCTAGATAAAAGAAATAAAGTCTGTACCGCACAGCGAGAAGAACCGCTCTTTCCCTTTAAATATATGAACTTGAAGTGGACGTATGAGGAAGCTGAAGAGGGAGTCAAAATGACCTGGATGCAGGATTTTGAGATGGACCCTAAGGCGAAGTATACCGATGGGCAAGTGGAAGCACTTATCAATAAACACTCAGTTGAGAATATGAAGCGGATCAAAGAGCTTATCGAGAGCGGGAAGGTATAGATACCGTGAGAGGTGTGAGATAGAAACGTGGGTAACTCTAGGGCACAAGAGTACGAGGGAAGGCTCTTAGATATTGACCTCAGCTCAGGTACCACGGTGGTGAGGACTCTTGAGAGCGCCCTCTTTAAAAATTTTATCGGCGGCAGCGGTATCAATACCAAGATACTCTACGATGAGGTTTCTTCCTCATGTAACCCACTCTCAGAAGAAAATATCTTGATCTTTGGTTGTGGTCCACTGGTAGGCACTACCTTTCCTGCCTCTTCCCGTTTTACCATTACCTCCAAAAGTCCCCTCACCGGCATTTATACCGACTCAAATGCGGGAGGTGGTTTCGGCATCTCCCTCAGGAGAAAAGGGTACGATCACCTCGTGATCAGGGGGAAGGCAGAGGGACCCGTGTACTTACTAATTGGTGAAGGAAGCACGGTGAAGATAGTTGATGCCCATGATCTCTGGGGTCTTGATACCTTTCACACTGATGAGCTGCTGCATAAAAAGCACGGGAGGTGCGAGACCTTAAGAATTGGACCCGCGGGTGAACATCAGGTGAGATTTGCCAACATAGTTTCCTCCTCAACGAGAATAAGCTTCAATGGCAGGGGTGGCCTTGGCTGCGTGATGGGTGCAAAAAATTTGAAAGCGATCGTAGTTACCACGGCAGGACAGGCAGACGATTCAGACTATTCAAGTTCCTTTGCTGATAAAGATTTTCTCAAAGAGGTGTCTTCCCGCTTTGGGAAGCTGATGCGCGAGTCAGAAAGGTGTAAGGTACGCACCCAGTGCGGCACCATGGATATTATGGCAGCCTACAGTGCCTTTAATGATCTTTGGGAAAAGAATTATCAATTTCACCTTGACCCTACTACCATAGAAGGGCTTCTTCCTCCCACATTGCTTAAAAAGTATATGGCGGGAAAGACAGGCTGCCCCGGGTGCCCACTTAAGTGCACCCTCAAGTTTAAAGTGAATGAGGGAGAGGGCAAAGGAGAGGTGGGTGAGAAGTTTGAATTTGGTCATGCCTACCTTTTAGGACCAAATTTAGGCATTTATACCTTTCCCCCACTTTTGGCTCTCGCTAATGCTGCTAATAGGCTGGGCATGGATTCCATGGAGTTAGGTTCGACCCTGGCGATGTTTACCGAGTGCCTTGAGCGAGGACTTTTAACTGCTCGCGACGGTGATGGGACAGAGGTAACGTGGGGAGATGGTAAAGGTTTTTTTCGTTTGATTGAGCATATTGCTTATCGCCAGGGGATTGGAGATATTCTTGCAGAGGGGGTGAGAAAGGCCTCAACTATCCTCAGCCCTCATGCGCAAGGGTGTGCCTTTCATATAAAAGGGCAGGGGTACAGGATTGATAGCAATCAAGCCTGGGTGTTAAGTTATGTGCTTTCCCCCAGGGGTGGTGACCACCTCAAGGGTATGCCCTTTACCATCTTTGCCCCTGGAAGGAAAGAGGTCATTGATCACGCTATTGGAGTCCTTCCCGATGAGAAGGGATACAACCCCCGGGAGCCTGAGGCGAAGGGGAGGATTGTCTGGTGGCATGAAAATTTTAAAACGCTGATTGATGCGATGGGACTTTGCATCTTTCCTGTGGTGGGTCTTTTCTTGGAAGGGCATCTTTCTTATGAGACCATTGCGCAACTCTATAGAGGTGCTACTGGTCTTCCTCTTGGTGCAGCTGAATTGTTTCGTGCTGCAGAGCGGGTGTATCAGCTGGAGAAAGCCTTTAACGTGAAGCTGGGGTTAACCCGCAAGGATGATTACTTTGTGGCGCGTTCGTTGAATGGTGACCGCAAAGAGAACCTTCCCTTTCAAAGGATCAATTTAAACCATCCCGGTATGCTTGATGAATACTATCACTATCGGGGATATAGCAGGGAAGGACTCCCCTCTCTTACCCGACTGAGAGAGGTAGGATTGGAAGAGGTAGCACAGGAGCTTTCGGCACGCAACTTAGTAAGTGAAGATTCAGTTCCGTCACTCGATAGTGTGCTCCCTCGTTAACTGAAGGAGGTAGGTGAGAGAAGGTCGAAGGATAATTGATGCCCATAGCCACTTCTTACCTGATGAGATAAGGAGAGGTGCCTCTTTCTACTCAGATGAGTGGGGGAAGATTGAGGTGCAGCTGGAGTCGATGGAGAAGGTAGGTATTGATCAGGCGATACTTTCCTACCCGACTACTGATGTATCGCTCAAGGGCCTTTTAACAGAAGCCCAGGAAGCCAGGGTGTATAACCAGGCAATGGGTGCGGTGACCAAGAGGTATCCGGGAAAGTTTTACTGGACAGCGCTTGCGCCCATCTTCAATGGCCATGCGAAGGATGAACTCACACGCGCCACAGAAGAGCTTGGAGCCTCTGGAGTATCACTTGCTTCAAGCTACAGTGGTATCTATCTCGATGATGAGAGGTTCTATCCTCTCTATGAGAGTGCGCGTGAGTTAGGAGTGCCCATCTTTGTCCATACCACCACCAACCAACCTATCGGTAGTGAGCGGGTACAGGATCCATTGCTTACCCCGGTTATTGAATTTACCTTTGACCTCACCATCTGCATAGGGAAGATGATGATGTCAGGCACCTTAGAAAGATTTTCTGATCTCATCTTTGTGTTTCCCCACTTTGGTGGAGTGCTCCCTTTCTTAAGAGAGAGGTTTGATACCACCTACACCATGCTCAGGAGGAGAGGGTACGTGAGAGAGCTAGGAGCGCTTCCCAGTGAACATTTGAAAAAGGTGTATGTTGATATGAGTGGTGCCACCTCCCCCTTGATGATGAAGTGTGCCCTTGAGCTCTTTGGCTATGACCATATTCTGTGGGGGAGCGACTATCCAAGTAATACGAAAACTTCTGATTCTATTACACGCTTAGAGGAGCTTGATCTTCCAGAGGTAGCGAAGGCTGCACTGCTGGGGGCAAATAGTGAGCGCATAGTGGGATAAAAGGATGACTGCGGTAGAAAAGGTGAGGGATAGGAACAGAACACCAACCATTGCCATCATCGGAGCGGGGATTGCAGGGCTTGCTTCCGCCTACCATCTCCAGAAACATAACCTTGATTTCACTCTCTATGAGAAGAAATCTGAGGTAGGGGGGAGATTTTCTACGCGAGCGATTGAGGGGATTTACATTAATCGTGGTGCCTTGATGTTTTCAAAAAAATTCAACCCCTGTTTCACTGAGCTGGTGCATGAGCTGGGTATAGAGTATGAAAAGCTTGAGATGTCTAAGTTTGTCCTCCAGGATGGCGATCGCCTCATCCCCTTAACCCAGTGGTCTATTTTAAAGAGCGGCTTGTTCAGCTTCTCAGATTTCTTGAAGTGGCTTCGCTTAAAGAAACTCTTGGGCTCACTTGACTTTGATTTTACTTCTCCTGATGAACGGTTACTTAAATGGCATGGGTTGTCGCTAGCGGAATTCTGTAAGAGAGAACTGGGCCTAAGTGATACAATGATTAATTATTTTGTGCAGCTCTTTACCAGTTACGCCTATGTTGATCCTGATGAGATAGCTGCCGACCACGGGTTATTTCTTTTAAGCTACTCCATTACCCCTTGCTATTCTCCTAAGAAGGGTATGGGAGAGGTAGCGCTTCAGATAAAGCATCGCTTAAAGGGGAAGGTAAAGGTGCATACCCGGGTGCGGAAAGTCACCTATGAAAGTGGAAAGGGATTTATGCTTACGCTGGAAGAGGCTAAGGGGAACGCAGGAGAGGCTCAGGTTGATGGTCCCTATGAGTATTGTATCTTTGCCACTGGCCAGAGAAATGTAAAGGCACTTATGCCGGAAGTAGAGTTTGACGTCTTTGCCCCTAAGACCAGAGGATTTATTCTGGAGACGGTTTCTCCCAGGTATCGTCCCTATGAGCTGCTGATTTTTCCCAAAGCGGGGAACACTCACGGCGTTCATGGAGGAGAGTTGAGGCATCTCCCTGATTGACGCTCCCTCTGTGGTATATTCCTCTATCGACCTGATGGAGATGTAGGGGCGATATTTGATAATTATACCATCATAGAGCGGGTGGGCTGGTCTCCCGCCATCGGGGTAATGCAGCCTGGCAGAAAATTAGTAGAGGTGACTACCAACCTGAAAAATGTTTTTATGGTAGGTGATTTCTTTAGATTTCCCTGCCATGAGTCGTGTATTTACACTGCAAAAAAGGTGGCGGGGATGATAGCCAAAGGGGTTAAGGAGAAGTGAAGATGGGAAATGAGCTGGGAATGAAGAAGGAAGTGCACTTTAGTGCCACAGAAATGCTAGAAATGGTGCAGATGAAGCCGGGAGTAATTGGCAACTATACCATTATCCCCGGGCCTGCGGAACGATTGCAGTCAATTTTAAGGAAGCTTGAAAATCCGGTTAAGGATTTCTCCTTCATGGAATACACCATGTACACGGGTTACTACAAGGGAACGAAGGTTACTGCCGTCAATGGAGGTCGCTACAGCCCCGATAGTGCCATTATTGGGGAACTGGTGTGTGCGGCGGGAGCAGGACATATCATTCGTACCGGCTCCTGTGGCGCCCTGAGAGAAGATATTGCCATAGGTGACATTGTGATCGTCACCGGAGTGGTGAGGGGAGAGGGGACTACCCCTTACTATGTACCAGAGAATTTTGCAACTGTTGCTGACATAAAGGTAACCAATGCGCTGATCAGTGCCGCTCAAAAGGTAGGGATCACCTACCATGTAGGGGTAGTCTGGACTACCGATGCCCTGCTGCGAGAGACTAAGGAAGTGGTTGAAAAGATGAGTACGCTTAAGGTAAAGGCAGTGGATATGGTTTCAGCCAGTCTTCTCACCATTGCCCAGCTCTATGAGGTGAGGGCGGGTTCAGTGCTTGCAGTAAGTGATAACCTCCTTACCGGGGAGATGGGTTTTATTGACTTCAAATACTATGAGGCGGAATCGGCAATAGTTGAGGTTGCCCTCGAAGCGGTGAAAATAATGGAAGGTGCCTAAGATGGAACTTCCTCCCTTAGCCTGGTCAGTTGAGCTCAAGGATGATAAGCTGCTTATTCTTGATGAAACCAGACTTCCAGAGGAGAAGGTGTATAGTGAGGCAAGGGATTATCTGGAAGCAGCCCGAGCTATCACCGAGATGAAAACCAGGGCATTTGGTCAGCTCTTAACGGTATTCTACACCTTCCTTTTGACTGCCCGGCATAATCGAGGAGAGAAGAATGAGGTGGTGCTATCACGACTGAAAAAGGTAGCCTGGACACTAGAGAATGCCCGTCCCACCTTCGCCTTCAAAGATTTGAATAAAAAGATCTTAGGGTGGGCTGAGCACGCCCAAGGAACGGGAAAGGATATTCCCTCTTCACTGGAAACACAGATTCTCTTCTTCCTGGAGGGGCTTAAACGGCTGCGGGCACAAAGGGTTCACTATGCGGCCTCTCTTATTAACGATGGGGATACCCTTCTCACTCACTGCAATGTGAGTGGGGAGATGGTGTTAATCGGGAGGGCCTGTCGTGAAGCAGGGAAAAAGCTGCGTTTCTATGCAACGGAAACCAGGCCCTATTTTCAGGGAAGGCTCACCTCCTGGGAACTCGCAGAGGATGGCTTTGAGGTAACCTTGGTGCCTGATAATGCAGTGGGAACCCTTCTTTCAAAGGGGGTTTGTCAATTGGTGATGGTGGGATCGGATCGGGTTGCCTTAAATGGTGATATTGTGAATAAGGTAGGAACCTTCCAGCTGGCAATTGCTGCCAAATCGTTTCGGGTGCCTTTTTATGTATTGGTGCAAGAACCTGGTACTACCGCAAGGGGAGATGATATTCCCATTGAAGAAAGGGATGAAAGGGAGCTGCTCTACTATAAGGGAAAACGGTTGTATCCGGAAGGGGTGAGAGGATATTACCCTGCCTTTGACATCACTCCAGCTCGGTATATCACCCGCTTGATTACCTTTGGCGGTAGTATAGATCCTCAGGAACTTCCTCACGCATGGGGAAAGGTGAAGGGAGCGATGAATGGGTAAGAAGCACCTGCTCCTGTTTGGCATACCAGGAAGAAATTTTATAGAGTTTTTAATGAAATACTATCCTGCAAGAGAGGGGTGGAAGCTTTTGTGTGCGGAGAGTAGACCAAGTGAAACTATTCTTGGCGAGAGGATTCAGGAATTGAGCGCCTCAGGATATGAGACTATTTTGATTTCAGATAACATGGTGGGATTCTGCCTATCGAAGAAAGGGGTGGAAACAGTTTTTCTTTTCTATCAGCGAGCTGATGAGGAGTATGCCTCCTGTCAGGGAGGTTCTCTGCTCATTGCGGTTTTAGCTAAGGAACTGGGAGTTCCCTGTCACCTCTACCCTACGGAATATGATCCGGAGAAAGCTGTTAATACTCACTCACTCAGTTTTGCGGGCGATACGATAGTTCCTAAGGGAGTGGGAAGTTTCATTCCGGAGATAGACAAGGTTCCCATGGGCTATGTTTCACAGAAATGGTAACGTCAAATGTCAAAGTTCAAATATCAAATTCCAAGCAAACTTAAATGATCCAAGTTCAAATATCTAGCCAAAGATATTTGAAATTTCCCCTCTTCCTTGCTGAGAATGTGTCGTAATGTCATTGCGAGGGAGTGAAACGACCGAAGCAATCTCAAA
>CAYYOQ010000007.1:0-25693 GCA_964473235.1 uncultured Thermodesulfobacteriota bacterium
TAAATCCAAACATCTTTTTTCCCAACCTTTCTTACAGATTATACAACTTTCTGTACTATTTAAATCCCAATGTCCACGCACCAAATACCAATTAAATCTAAAATTCCAATGTTCAAAATGAGAAACGTTTTAGCCATTTGAACTTAGGTCATTTGAGATTGTGTGGAATTTGACATTTGAAATTTGGAATTCCTAAGTATTTAAACTCAGGTTTTAAATTTGACAATCCTGGCAAAAGAGTCTGCCTTTAAGCTCGCACCCCCTACCAGCGCTCCATCGATATCCTTTTGCGCCATCAGCTCATCTATAGTATCTGCCTTCACACTTCCCCCGTAAAGTATCCGTAAAGATTCTGCGAGTTTACTGCCAAAGAGCTCGGCAATCACTTTCCTGATAAAGAGGTGTACTTCCTGGGCTTGCTCAGAGGTAGCCGTCTTTCCCGTCCCGATCGCCCACACCGGCTCGTAGGCAATCACCACCTTCTCCATCTCGGCTGATGAGAGCCCCTTGAGTCCTCCCCTCACCTGTTCTTCAATCACCTTAAGTGTCTTACCTATCTCTCTCTCCTCAAGGGTTTCTCCAATACACACGATGGGTAGCAAGGATGCCTTAAGCGACGTCTTCAGTTTCTTATTAACTGTTTCATTGGTCTCCCCAAAATACTGACGCCGCTCTGAGTGGCCAATGATGGTGCAGGCACACCCGATATCCTTAAGCATTGAAGGAGAAACCTCTCCGGTATAGGCGCCGCTTTCCTCCCAGAAGGTATTCTGGGCGGAAAGAAGAATGTTACTTCCCTTAAGCACCTGCGCAACCGCAGCCAACGCGGTAAAGGGAGGGGCAACTACCACTTCTACCCCTTTCGCATCAGCTACCATCTCTTTGAGCTGCGACACCAGTGCGATGCTTTCGGAAACATTCTTATGCATCTTCCAGTTGCCAGCAATGAGCGGCCTTCTCATATTCCCTCCTCTCTTAGCAATCGAGCGCTTTAATACCAGGCAGTTCCTCTCCCTTGAGCAGCTCTAAAAAGGCGCCACCTGCGGTAGAAATATAAGAAATCTTATCAGCCTTTCCTGAGCGGTGGAGGGCTACATCCGTATCCCCTCCCCCCACGATGCTCAGCGCGCGAGCATCTGCAAGCAGATTGATGATCCCATAGGTACCTTTGCTGAAAGGCTCCATCTCAAATACTCCCATGGGTCCGTTCCACACAATGGTCTTGGCATCTTTAAGCGCATCCCTGAAAAGCTTCAACGTCTCTTGACCGATATCAAGCCCCATCCAGTCAGCGGGGATCTCCTTAACCGAGGTTGTCTTATACTCAGCGCTCGCATCCATCTTAGCTGCGACCACACAGTCTACCGGCAGGAGAATCTTTACCCCTCTCTTATCAGCCTTGTTCATCACCTCTTTAGCGGTATCCACAAGCTCATTTTCCACCAGTGACTTACCTACCTCCATGCCCTTCGCCTTAAGGAAGGTAAAGGCCATCCCTCCTCCAATGAGAATCTTATCCACCTTCTGAATCAAATTCTCCAGAACCTCAAGCTTTCCCGATACCTTCGCCCCTCCCACAATGGCAACCAGAGGACGCTCGGGTTTCTCCATAGCCCTCTTGAAGTAAGTAATCTCATTTTTTAATAAAAATCCAGCACCAGCCTCTTTGACAAAACGGGTAATCGCCTCAACCGAGGCGTGCGCCCGGTGGGAAACGGCAAAGGCATCATTGATATAAATATCGGCGAGCCCCGCCAGCTGCCTGGCAAAATTCTCATCATTTTTCTCTTCTTCTGAATGAAAGCGAAGATTTTCAAGAAGAAGCACTTGACCAGGCTTTAAACCCTTTGCCTTTTCTTCTACCTCCTTGCCCACACACTCTTCAACAAAGAGCACTTCTCTTTTCAGCAGCTCTGAAAGCTTCTTTGCTACCGGTGCCAGGCTATACTTCTTCTCTGGCTTTCCCTTGGGCCTGCCCAGATGGGAGGTAAGAATCACCGCCCCTCCCCTCGTAAGGATAGAATTGATAGTAGGAAGGGTACTTCTAATTCTCATATCATCGGTAATGGTCCCCTTTTCATCCATCGGCACATTAAAATCAGCCCGGATGAACACGCTCTTGCCTTTCACCTCCATCTCATCAATGTAGCGAATAGCCATAGCACCCCTAATTAAAAGGCTTATGCCATACAACCTTCAAGAGACACCTTGAAAACTTACCCTTGAAGCAAGAAGCAAACTATAAGTTTTTCGCTAAGAGATCAATAAGATCAACAATGCGCGCAGAGTAGCCGGTCTCATTATCATACCAGGAAAGCACCTTCACCATGTTTCCATCAATCACCATGGTGGTGAGACCATCCACACACGAGGAGTAGAGGCTGTTGTTAAAATCAATGGACACCAGCGGCTCCTCGCAGAACTGCATGATACCTTGGAGCGGTCCCTGTGCCGCCTCTTTGAGGGCACCGTTCACCTCTTCCTTGGTGGTGTTCTTTTCAAGCAAAGCAACCAGGTCAACCACTGAAACGTTGGGGGTGGGCACCCTGATCGCCAGACCATCGAGCTTCCCCTTTAACGCGGGGAGCACCAGGGAGACTGCGGTGGCTGCCCCGGTGGTAGTAGGAATCATGCTCATGGCAGCGGCACGTGCCCTCCGTAGGTCTTTGTGAGGTAGATCGAGTAACCTCTGGTCATTGGTATAGGAATGGATGGTGGTCATGAGACCCTTTTTAATACCAAACTTCTCCAGCAACACCTTTGCCACCGGCGCCAAGCAATTGGTGGTACAGGAGGCATTGGAAATCACATGATGCTTTTTGGGGTCATAGTCTTTCTCATTAACCCCCATTACGATGGTGATATCGGGGCCCTTGGCAGGAGCGGTAATGATCACCTTTTTGGCACCTGCCTCCATATGCTTGGAAGCCTTCTCCTTATCGGTAAAAAGGCCGGTGCCCTCAACCACAATCTGCACACCCATGTCTTTCCAGGGAAGGGTAGCGGGATCTTTGACACTGAGGATTTTAATCTCCTTTCCATTGTACACAATGGCATTGTCTTTTGCCTTGATATCTGCAGAAAATACACCATGGACAGAATCATACTTCAAAAGGTGAGCTAAGGTTTTGGCATCCGTAATATCATTAATCGACACGATATCAAAATCTTTCCTCGAAGAAGCCAGTCGAAACAAGGTCCTCCCTATTCTGCCGAAGCCATTAATTCCTATCTTGATAGCCATGGTAAGTCCCTCCTTCTCAATCGAGTTAATAAGAGTTCCACCATATCCAACTATTTCATTTTACTACACTATTACCCTATTGCCAGATGCATATTACCGAGCGGCTCCCTAAAAGTCAAGCTAAAAAACTTTTATAGGTAAACCCCTCTCCCTGCATAACACCTGCGGGGATTTCGGCTTGACTAGTTAAGGTCATTATACTATATACGTTTTAAAGAGAGATATTGTTGAAGCGTATATGGTGCAACCATTGAGGGGAAATGTGTTTCTTTTTAACACGTCTCCCGCAAACTCATATCTGATTATCGATGAAAAGGTCATCGCGGTTGATGTGAGCACACCCACGGTAGCACGAGAAATGCTCAAGTTTCTGGAAAAGAACCCACGAGGCATCTCACGAAAGATTGATCTTATCACCGCCACCCATTTTCACTGGGATCACATCGCAGGTAGTGAACTGCTCGCATCGCTCAGCCAGGCGAAACTGGCATTTCACTCCTACGTCGAACACTATCTCACCCACCGCCAGCGGATACAATTTCCACCTTTAAGGAAATGGATTAAAGGTATCTTTGCGCTTCGACACCATCGTGAGGTGGTTCATCTTCCTTCCTTCAGCGATCTCATGTACTCACCTTTAGCGGGCTTTCCCTTCGCGCCCAACACGCTTAACGTCTCGGTTGACTTCTGGCTAGAGGATGGGCAATTGCTTCCTGGTACCACGCAGTGGCAGGTAATCTCCACCCCCGGTCATGTGGAAGACGCCCTCTGCCTCTACCATCGAGAGCGCCAGATCATGCTCACCGGCGATACCATCGTCAACCTCAAAGGCAGTGGCGAGCTTAACCCTTTTCATAACGACGCTACCTCACTCTTCAATTCCTTTCATCGATTGAAGGCTTATCCAGTAGAAGCGCTCTATCCAGGTCATGGCATTCCCCTGCGCGGGGATCACCTCTGGGAAGAGATAATACTGTGTAAATAAAAAAGAAAGAGAGAGAAAAATACCATAACACTTACCAAAGGAGAGCACAATGGAAATCAAAACCGTCACCATGGAACTCCCTCAGGAGTCAAACATCATCGTAGGGCAAACCCATTTCATCAAGACGGTGGAAGACCTCTTTGAAATTGTCGTTACTACCGTTCCCCAGGCACAGTTTGGAGTCGCCTTCTCAGAAGCGTCAGGCCCCTGCCTGATCAGGACAGAGGGAAATAACCAGCAGCTACAAGAGGTAGCGATAAGCAATGCCCGTACCATTGCCTGTGGTCACATCTTTGTGCTGGTGATCAAAAATGCGTACCCCATCAATATACTGAATGCCATCAAACAGTGCCCGGAGATCTGTTCTCTCTATTGTGCCACCGCTAACCCGGTGCAAATAATTGTGGCTGAAACCGAACAGGGGAGAGGGATATTGGGGGTAATCGACGGATTTCCTCCCCGAGGGGTAGAATCAGATGAAGAGGCAGCGAAAAGAAAATCATTCTTAAGAAAGATTGGCTACAAGCTATAAAGGAAGGCATAAACTCCGTTAGAAAGTGTGGGTGGAGTTTTAAACCCCACCCACACGTATCCTCTCTGTTGGTATGATGAGTGATGTCTCTGCGTAAGACTCCTCTAAATGCTTGGAATACACCCCGCTATGAATGGCAGGACTTTCTAACGGAGTAACTCTCAGTGGGTGGTTATATCAGAGGAGGAACCATCTTCAGAGTAGTACTCTTTTTCCGGCTTTTCCTCTCCCTGGTTCTCCGGGGTTTCCTTTAAAAAGGCGTGGGGATCATCAAGCACCAGTGATGCTTTCAGCACCCCATCCATATGATCTACCAGGGTGATTTTTAAGCTATTAAGAATCTTATCCGGGATTTCTTTCAGGTCCTTCTCATTGTCCTGGGGGATGAGGATGTGGGTAATATTTCCCCGGTGGGCAGCGAGTATCTTTTCTTTAAGCCCTCCGATGGGAAGTACTCTCCCCCGCAAGGTAATCTCGCCGGTCATAGCCACATCTCTCCTCACCGATTTTCCGATGAGCGCGGAGACAATAGCGGTAGTAATGGCAATCCCTGCAGAAGGTCCATCCTTAGGCACTGCCCCCTCGGGGACATGGATATGGATGTCCATCTGCTGATAAAACTCCCTCTCCAGTCCCAGCCGCTCCGCACGAGACCTCACGTAGCTCAACGCCGCCTTTGCCGACTCTTGCATCACATCGCCAAGTTTACCCGTGGTGAGTAGCTCTCCCTTCCCCGGCATGGTGGTCACCTCGATGGTTAAAAGCTCTCCGCCCGCCTCTGTCCACGCCAGACCTGTCGCGATACCTACCTCATCTTTTTTCTCCATCTCTCCATAGCGGTACTTGTACACGCCCAGATACTTTGAAATCACCTTGGAGTTTCCCTTGACACAGGTTTCCTTTCCACTCTTCACCACTTCCTTGGCAACCTTCCTGCATATCGAGGCAATCTCCCGCTCCAGATTCCTCACCCCCGCCTCTTTGGTATACCTCCTGATAACCGTCAATACCGCGTTGTCAGTAAAGGTAATGTTCTGCTCCGTCAATCCGTTCGCCTTGATCTGTTTAGGAATTAAAAACTGCTTGGCAATGTGTATCTTCTCCCACTCGGTATAACCAGGAATACGAATAATTTCCATGCGGTCTTGGAGCGGTGGTGGAATCTGATAGAGGGTATTGGCAGTAGTGATGAACATCACATCGGAGAGGTCATAGTCCACATCAACATAGTGGTCATTAAAGGTGTTGTTCTGCTCAGGATCTAACACCTCAAGCAGTGCCGCTGAGGGATCACCCCTGAAATCCGTACTCATCTTATCAACTTCATCTAAAAGAAACACCGAGTTATTGGAACCGGCCTTCTTCACGCACTGTAAAATCTTACCGGGAAGTGCTCCCACATAGGTGCGGCGATGTCCCCTGATCTCTGCCTCATCCCTCACCCCCCCCAAGCTGAGACGGACAAAATCTCTTCCCGTGGCGCGGGCAATGGAACGAGCGAGTGAGGTCTTCCCCACCCCCGCCGGTCCCACAAAACAGAGGATGGGTCCTTTGATCTTATTCACCAGTTGCTGCACCGCCAGGTATTCTAAAATCCTCTCCTTAACCTTCTCTAACCCATAGTGATCCTCTTCCAGAATGCGCTGTGCCTCGTCAATATCCAATCGAGTGTCTTTGCGTTCATACCAGGGAAGTGAGATGAGCCAATCTATGTAGTTACGCACCACCGTCACCTCAGCAGACATGGGAGGCATCATCTTCAGTTTTTTAAACTCTTTTATCACCTTCGTCGTCGCCTCTTCCGACATCTTCTTGCGCTTAATTTTTTCCTCAAGTTCTTTAAGCTCACTTTGGGCCTCATCCTTTTCCCCCATCTCTTTCTGAATAGCCCTCATCTGTTCGTTCAAGTAGTAATCTTTCTGGGTTTTCTCTACCTGCTTTCTCACCCGATTCCTAATCTTCCGCTCAATGGTGAGAATCTCAATCTCTGAGCGCATCAGCGTATAGACCTTCTCCAACCGCTCGGTAGGGTCCATGAGTTCTAAGAGTGCCTGCTTCTCTTCCACTTTCACACCGAGGTGGGCAGCAATGGCATCAGCAAGGTGAGAGGGGTGCTCGATGCTCGCAATAGAGGCAGTCGCCTCAGGGGAAATGCGTCTATTCAACTTCACATAGGTTTCAAAGGTGGAAGGTACACTCCTCATCAAGGCCTTGGTCTCTGCGGTAGTCTCTTCTAGCTCCCTGATCTCCTCACTCTCCACCATGAACACATTCTGCTTAAAAATAAACTCTTTGATGCTTGACCGTTTCTTCCCCTCCACCAAAATCTTCACACTGTTGTCCGGCAGCCGTATCAACTGAACAATGCTTGCGAGCGTCCCTATGCGGTAAATATCAGCAGGCGTTGGCTCATCAACTTTGGCATCCTTCTGAGTAGCTAACACGATCTGTTTCTCTTGCTTGAGCGCCTCTTCCAGGGCATTAATCGATTTTTGCCGCCCCACAAAGAGAGGTACCACCATATGAGGGAAGACCACGATATCCCTCAACGGCAGCAGTGGATAGATCTGGCTGTGCTCTTTCTGAGACCTAAATATCACCCGTATGTTCCCTCCCCTAAGCTGATTTTGTTTTATTCTCGTAGAGAATGAGCGGTTTCTCTCTTTTGAGAATCACCTCTTCACTAATAATACACTCCTTCACGTTCTCCTGTGAGGGTATATCATACATAATATCGAGCATCACATCTTCCATAATAGCCCGTAATCCTCGCGCCCCTGATTTGCGCTTGATAGCTTCTCTGGCGATTGCCCACAATGCTTCCGGCTGAAATTTAAGCTTCACATTCTCAAACTCAAAAATCTTATCATATTGCTTGATCAGCGCATTCTTGGGCTTCACCATCACCTCCACCAGGGTCTCCTCGTTCAGTTCATCCAAGGTCGCGACCACGGGAAGCCTCCCCACAAACTCAGGGATTAACCCGTACTTGAGCAAATCCTCCGGGCGGACCTCTTTGAGAATCTCACCCACACTCTTCTCTTTCACATGCCGGATATCGGCACCAAAACCTATCGCCTTCGCACCTATCCTCTGCTGAATAATATTTTCTAACCCATTAAACGCCCCCCCGCAGATGAAGAGGATATTGGTAGTGTCTACCTGGAGAAACTCCTGCTGGGGATGCTTTCTTCCTCCCTTGGGAGGAACGTTGGCAATGGTGCCCTCAATAATTTTAAGGAGTGCTTGTTGAACCCCCTCTCCCGACACATCACGGGTAATGGAGGGGGTATCCGATTTGCGAGATATTTTATCAATTTCATCAATATAGACAACCCCTCGTGAGGCCTTTTCTATATTATACTCAGATACCTGAAGCAGGCTTAAGATGATATTCTCCACATCCTCTCCCACATAGCCAGCCTCAGTTAAGCTGGTTGCATCAGCGATGGTGAAGGGTACATTGAGGATGCGGGCTAAGGTTTGTGCGAGCAAGGTCTTTCCCGTACCGGTGGGACCGATGAGGAGGATGTTACTTTTTTGCAGTTCCACCCCATCCAGATCAAGGGTAGCGTCTATTCGCTTGTAGTGGTTGTGGACCGCAACCGACAAAATCTTCTTAGCCCTCTCCTGTCCAATGACATACTCATCCAGCGCCTTCTTGATTTCATAGGGTTTAGGAATGGTAGTTTTTCTTCGACTGATGGCTTCCCGTTCACTCTCCTCAGCAATGATATCGTTACACAGTTCAATACACTCGTCGCAAATATAGACCGAAGGACCTGCGATAAGCTTCCTCACCTCATCCTGATTCTTGCCACAAAAAGAACAGAAGAGGTTGCCATACTTGCTGGAGTCTTTTCGATTCACCGTTTTCCCCCTCTCCCTACCGTTTTCTCTTCTCCACCCTGGACCTTCTCTGCCCTCACCACCATCTCATCAATAATACCATACTCTTTTGCCTGCTGGCCATTCATAAAAAAATCCCGGTCAGTATCTTTCCGTATCCTCTCCTGTAGCTGACTGGTATGTTTCACTAGGATCGCATCTAACTCTTCCCGCATCCTTAAGATCTCTCTCGCATGGATGTCGATATCTGAGGCGGGACCTTGAAAACCACCCAGCGGCTGGTGCAGTAAGATGCGGGAATGGGGGAGTGCATACCGTTTCCCCTTGACCCCCGCCGCTAATAGCACTGCTGCCATGCTCGCCGCCTGACCCATGCAGAGGGTTGACACGTCCGGTTTGATGTACTGCATGGTATCATAAATCGCGAGCCCCGCTGTCACTACCCCACCTTGAGAATTGAGGTAGAGATGAATGTCTTTATCAGGATCCTCGGATTCGAGGAAGAGCATCTGGGCAATGACAATGTTGGCAACGTCATCGTCTATCTCACCACCCAAAAATACTATACGATCTTTGAGCAGACGCGAGTAGATATCATATGCCCTTTCACCACGACTGGTTTGTTCTACCACCATAGGAATTAAAGTCATACACTATTCTCCTCAGTTTTTTTCATCGCGAGCGACGTCCTCAATTGTAGCACTCTTGAGTAAAAACTCATAGGTTTTATTTTCTCGCAGCGTAATGGTGAGTCCCTCCCACAATCCCTCACGCCTATAAAAATCTCTCACCCGATCAACGCTTTGATTATTTGAGTGGGCAATATCCTTCAGTTTCTCTTCTATCTCTCCCTCTCTCACCTCAATACCCTCTCGAGCAGCAATAGTTTGAAGCACAAGTGAACATCTCACCTTCCTCTCCGCCTCAGTCCGATAATTTTCTCTCAAGGCTTCAACGGAAATACCCAATTTCCCCAAGCTTGAACCTTGCGAGAGGAGCACCCGCTCGGTATCGGCCATCATAAACTCAATCTGCCGCTCGATCATCGAGGGTGGTACCTCAAAAGGATTAGTGGTAATCAATTGATCCTCTATGCGACGTCTCACCAGGGATTCAACCTTTCCCTGCTCTTCCCTCTCTATTCGTACCTCAAGCATTTTCTTTAAATCATCTAACCCCATACACTCGCCCACGTCCCGAGCAAAAGCATCATCAAGCGGGGGAAGTACCTTCTCTTTAATCCCTTTAATCGTTACCTGTAAGGAAACCTCCCTGCCTGCTAAATCTTTACGGTAGTAATCTTCCGGAATAGAGAGCACCACCTCTGCAGAGGAACCCTTCCTGAACCCTATAAGCTTCCGACTCAACCCTGGAAGGTAGGTATCAGGGCCTAGCTCCAGTAAATGATCATTAACCTCTCCTCCCTCGAACACTTTCCCCTGGACAGTTCCTTTAATATCTACCAGGGTATAATCTCCCACTTTAAGCAGACGCTCTTCTTCAACTTCTTTGAGAAAGGCATGAGCTTCCCTCAGTTTCTCAATCCTCTCCTCTACATCCTTCTCCGTAACCTTCACCCTTTCCTTTTCCACCTTGAGAGAGAGGTAATCCTTTACCGCAATTTCTGGTTTTACCTCGAAGCTCGCTGAGTAAAAAAATTCCTTTCCCTCTTCTAGCCCTCCATTTTCCAGCACCGGTTGGGAAATGGGCACCATGCTTACTCTCTGGAGTGCCTCAGGATAGCTACCCTGTATTAATTTCGAAATGACCTCTCCCTCCACCTGATCCCTATAGTACCTTTTTAAAATGTGCTCTGGTACCCTCCCTGATCGAAACCCCTTAATCCTCACCGATTTTTTTAACTGACGGTAAAGTAACTCAACCTCTTCCGCTACCTTTTCAGGCGGGATCACCACATCGATCTTTCTTTTAACCGGTCCCAAGCATTCAACCTTTACATCCATAGTAGTAGATCCACTGAATTTAATATTGAGAGTATCAAAGAAGTGACGTGTCATTGCGAGAAGCTTCAGCACCAAAGCACTTTAAAGAGCAGCTATAGTACGGAATTACTTCGCTCCGCTCGCAATGACCACTCGTAGTGTCGCAAGCTATGAAATGCTCTCCGTAGTAATTACCCGTTTCCCTGGTGGTGCGAGAGGGGGGAATCGAACCCCCACGGTTTCCCGCTGGATCCTAAATCCAGTGCGTCTGCCAAGTTCCGCCACTCTCGCAAAACGCTCTCACTCCATCCCTGAGGATTTTGTCTGTGATGCTTCCTTTTTTAAATCCTCAAGCTTATATTTTAGCAATCTCTTTTTGGCTTCCTCATCCTCCTTGATTCTCACCTGTAACCTCTCAAATAAAAATACCGCAAACAAGCAGAGGATAGGAACAATAACCCTCATTGTCCCCTCATATTTAGTAATGGCATAAAAGGTAAACAGTACAAGAAACAGTTCAAAGAGAGAAAAGAACCCCATACTGCCCCTCCCCTGGATACGTGTAATAATTATTTATTGTATAACCCTCTGACATACATGATAATGTTAGAATATAACACGAAAAAGACCTCAAATCAAATATAATTCAAAATCCTTGCGTTTTCACCAGTTTGATTCACTGCGGCACTCACCTTTTTAACCAGCTCACCCATGAGTACATTTCAATGCTCCCCTCAAGGCTTTATGTCCCTGCCCCTATAGTTCGGGAAAAATAAAAAAGTCTTTACCGTTTTTTGCACTTCTTTACTAATTCCCTTGCGGAGGTAACGATTCAGGAGGGAGTAGACAACCATAAATAGCTTGACACTTTTTCAAGGAGCTTCTATTATTTTCAAAAAGAGGTATAGCTATGCCAGAAAAACTTGGGAGCCTATTGGTAAATAAAAAAATCATCACTGAGCAACAATTGCAGAAGGCCCTGGCAGAGCAAAAAACTTCAGGGGAACGACTTGGTTCTGTCTTAATTAAACTAGGTTTCGTCAAAGAAGATACCCTACTCTCCTTCCTGAGCAGTCACTATGGCATCCCCTCTATTAACCTCTGTGAGTTTACTATTAAACCCGATCTGGTTAAACTAATCCCTGCAGACATCGCCCACAAGTACCTTGTTTTCCCCTTAGCACTCAAAGGCACCACCCTGGTTATTGCAATGGCAGATCCTTCAAACATCTTTGCCATTGACGACATAAAATTCCTCACCGGCTATCGCATTGAACCACTTGCTGCAACCGAAAGCGCCATCAATGAAGCTATCAATGAATACTATGCTACCTCGACTAATCTCAGCGAATTGGTATCTCGTATGAATGGTGAAGCGGTAGAATTCATTGAAGAGGGGGATGAAATTGACATTCGGGAGCTCAAAACCGCGAGCGAGGAAGCTCCTGTAATCAAGCTGGTAAACGGTACGCTCATTGATGCCATCAAGAAGGGCGCGAGTGATATTCACCTCGAACCCTATGAAAAGGTTTTCAGGATCCGCTTCCGCATCGACGGCGTCCTCTACGATGTGATGAGCCCTCCCTTAAAATTTAAAAATGCCATCATCTCCCGTATTAAAATTATGTCCAGCCTCGATATTGCTGAACGGCGACTTCCCCAAGACGGAAGAATTAAAATCAAAATGGAGAGGGAGCGAGAGGTAGACTTTCGCGTCTCGGTCCTCCCTACCCTCTTTGGTGAAAAGGTAGTGCTCCGCTTACTCGATAAGTCAGGTCTGCAACTCGACATGACTAAGCTAGGGTTTGAAGAGGAGGATTTAACAAACTTTCGAAAAGCAATTACTCAACCTTTTGGAATGGTGCTGGTCACAGGACCTACGGGGAGTGGTAAGACCACTACCCTCTACTCCGCATTAAGTGATTTAAATAAAATTGCAACTAATATTTCTACCGCGGAAGATCCCGTTGAATATAACCTCATGGGCATCAATCAGGTACAGATCCATGAAGAGATCGGATTAACCTTCGCCAATGCCCTGCGGGCATTTTTGAGGCAGGATCCCGATATCATTCTGGTAGGTGAAATTCGTGATTTTGAAACTGCCGAGATTGCTATCAAGGCTGCGCTCACCGGTCACCTCGTCTTAAGTACCCTCCACACCAATGATGCCCCCAGTACCGTGACCAGACTCTTAAACATGGGCATTGAACCCTTCCTGATCACCTCCTCTCTCATCCTGGTCGTAGCCCAACGACTGGTAAGAAAAGTGTGCCTTGACTGTAGGGTACCCCTTACACTACCTGCACAGGCGTTCGTCGACCTAGGCATTACACCTGAGGAACTTCATGGTCTCTCTCTCTATAAGGGGACAGGATGCAAGAACTGCAGTAACACTGGTTTTAAAGGGCGGATCGCAATCTACGAGGTGATACCTCTCACCGAAAACCTCAAGGAACTCATCCTCAAAGGCGCATCAAGCGCTGAACTCAAAAGGGAGGCAATGAAAGATGGTATGTCAACCCTTAGGAAAAGTGCCATTAAAAAAATGAAACAAGGGTTTACTACGGTAGAGGAGGTGTTAAGGGTTACCTCCGCCGACTAATGGAACACCAACTTAATTACTAAAGTTCTTTAGGTATTGTCCGATAAGTTACTGTGGTAAAATCTATGTGCTCACCTATGAGTAGCTCATCAAAGGAGTAACTCATGCCAGTCTATGTATGGGAAGGAAAAACACCCCGAGGCACCACTCAAAAGGGGGAAATGGAAGCATTAAATGAAGCTGCGGTACGATCATTACTCAGGGGGCAGAGGATCCAAGTCACTAAGGTAAAGGCTAAACCGAAAGATATTTTTGAAAATGTTGGTTTTTTAAAGCCTAAGGTAAAGGGGAAAAGCCTTGCAGTCTTTACCCGACAGTTTGCCACCATGATTGACGCGGGACTCCCGCTTATTCAGGGCCTCGATATCCTCGGTTCCCAGGAACCCAATCCCACCTTAAAACAGGCTATCGTTAAAATAAAAGGAGACGTGGAGAGTGGTTCCACTCTCTCTAACGCCATAAAGAGGCACCCCAAGATTTTCAGCGATCTCTATGTGAGTTTGGTGGCGGCGGGAGAGATGGGTGGTATGCTGGATGATATTCTTAGCAGGCTGGCAAGCTACATTGAGAAAGCTGAAAAACTAAAAAGCAAAGTGAAGGGAGCACTGGTATATCCCAGCGTGGTGCTCACCGTCTCCATTATCGTGATCGCGGTATTGCTCATCTTTGTTATCCCGGTATTCCAAGAGATGTTTGAAGGTTTGGGCGGTGAACTGCCTGCATTGACTCAGGCGATAGTTGACTTAAGCAACTTTTTACAAAACTATATCATCTATATTATTGCAATGATCGTAGCACTCTACTTCGCCTTCGCTAAAGTTCGCTCAACTAAAAAGGGCAGGGTGATCGTTGATAAAACCCTTCTTGGCCTTCCCATATTCGGTGACTTACTAAAAAAATCTGCTGTTGCCAGCTTTTCACGAACACTCGCTACCATGACTACCAGTGGTGTACCCATACTCGATGCTTTAGGAATCGTCGCGATGACCACAGGAAATAAGGTTATCGAAAAGGCAATCCTTGACACCAAGACAAGTATCAGTGAAGGTAAGACCCTTACCGAGCCTCTCGCCAGAAGTGGCATCTTCCCCCCGATGGTGACCCAGATGATCTCTGTCGGTGAATCAACCGGTGCCCTCGACACCATGTTAGAGAAGATTGCAGATTTCTATGAAGATGAAGTTGATGCGGCGGTAGATGCTCTCACCTCTCTGATTGAACCCTTCATGATGGTCTTTTTAGGTGGTACCATAGGTACCATGCTCGCAGCTATGTATCTTCCCATCTTCAAGATGGCGGGTGCCATCGGTGGAGGTTAAGACCTCCTCTTTCGCCCCCTCTTTCCACCCCTTTCATTAGAGTCCCCCCTTCCCATTTTCCTAAAAATATCATGATATTCCAGATATTTTACCTTGACTCCACCGAGTGGGTAAGATACCATTACTCAGTTTTTTTACTCGAGGAGGATGAACATGGACGAACTGAGTGAACTGTTAAAACTTCGGAGGCGAAAGCTTGATGAACTCCTCAAAGAAGGGATCAACCCTTTCCCCAACGATTTTAGGGTAACCCACACCACCCAAGAAATCAGAGACCAATGTGGACAGAAGGAGGCAGAGGAATTAGAAAAGGTAGATGAAGAGTTTTCCTTAGCCGGAAGGATTATCTCCCTAAGGAATTTTGGTAAGGCAGCCTTTCTTCACCTCCGGGATCACAAAGGCATGATCCAGGCTTACGTCCAAAAAGGTGTAGTAAATGATAACGACTTTAAAGTATTTAGCCACCTCGATATTGGCGACTTTCTGGGGATAAGAGGAGGGGTGTTCTTAACCCGCACTCAGGAGCTTACCATAAAAGTTCACCACCTGAAGCTCTTAACCAAATCCTTAAGACCGCTACCTGAGAAGTGGCACGGTCTCACCAACATTGAAACCAGGTATCGGCAGCGCTACTTGGATCTTCTGGTAAACCCCCAGGTGAAAGAAACTTTCTTGCGGAGGACAAAAATTATCCAGATGGTAAGAAAGTTCCTGCAAGAGAGAGATTTTATTGAGGTAGAAACCCCGATGATGCAACCCATCCCCGGGGGAGCCACTGCCTGTCCTTTTAAAACTCACCACAATACCTTCAACCTCGATCTCTACTTGCGCATTTCCCCCGAACTCTATCTAAAACGGTTACTGGTAGGAGGGTATGAGAGGGTATTCGAAATTAACCGGAACTTCAGAAACGAGGGAATTTCCACTCACCACAACCCTGAATTCACTATGCTGGAGTTCTATCAGGCCTATGCAACCTATGAAGACCTGATGCATTTAACCGAAGAGATGATCTGTCACATTACCCAGCAGTTGTTGGGCTCACTTAACATCTCCTACCTCGACAGAGCAATTAACGTTACCCCTCCCTGGCAACGAATGAGCATGAAACAAGCGCTACTCCACTATGGGAAAGTAGAACCGCACCTTCTCGAAGAGAAGGAGTTATTATTTAAACATGCACACTTACTAGACCTCATCGTTTCTCCTGAGGATGGGTTAGGTACTATCATCAATGAAATATTCGAAAAAGTTGTTCAACCTCACCTCATCAATCCTACCTTCATCACCAGCTATCCCACAGAAATCTCCCCCCTCGCGCGCAGAAATGAAACTACTCCACATGAGGTGGATCGATTCGAGCTCTTCATCAACGGTCAAGAGATCGCCAATGCCTTCTCTGAGTTAAATGACCCTATCGACCAGAAGGAGAGGCTTCTCACCCAACTCTCTCTTCGCACCTCAGAAGAAGAAATCGGTACACTAGACGAAGACTTTATTCAGGCGTTAGAATATGGTATGCCTCCCGCTGCAGGCGAAGGAATAGGGATTGACCGGTTGGTCATGGTGCTCACTAACGCTGCCTCCATCCGGGATGTGATACTGTTTCCCCTCTTAAAACCTGAAAGGTAAGCGATGAAGTGGAATATCCCCTACGAGCTGTTTATCGGCCTACGCTATCTGAGGGCAAAGCGTAAGCAGACGTTCATCTCTATTATCAGCTTTATTTCTATCGGTGGAGTTGCGATCGGTGTAATGGCCCTGATTATTGTGCTGGGGGTAATGACCGGTTTCAGCGAGGACTTGAGAAATAAAATTTTGGGTACTAAGTCTCATCTTCTCATCTCTCACTTCGGAGAGGGCATTACTAGCTACCAGGATATCGTTAAAGAAGTAATGGGCATCGAGGGCGTTGTCGCCGCTACCCCCACCATCTACAGTCAGGTAATGCTCACCTCGCCCTCAAACGCGCTGGGGGTAGTGCTCAAAGGGATAGAAGCTGACAGCGCTTCTCGCGTCACTAACCTCGCTTCCGATCTCAAAGAGGGAACACTCGCTGCACTCGCGCAGCCCTCTCCCTCTGGCCTCCCCGGGATCATCGTGGGAAAAGAGCTGGCAATGATATTAGGTGTCTTTTCGGGTGATGAGGTTAAGGTAATCTCACCCTTTGGCACCATGACGCCAGGGGGTATGGTACCTCGCTCCAAAACCTTCGAGGTGGTGGGGATCTTTGACTCCGGGATGTATGAGTATGACTCATCGCTCGCCTATATCTCACTTGAAAACGCCCAGCAGTTCCTCAATAAACCCCAGAGTGCCACCGGGATAGAGGTAAAGGTGAACGCTATCTATCAGGTAAAACAGATCTCAAAAAAAATTGAAGTGCGGCTGGGAATGTCCTATCAGGTGAGAGACTGGATGGAGATGCACAAAAATCTCTACGCGGCACTAAAACTTGAAAAGATGGCTATGTTTATTATCCTCATTCTGATCATCCTCGTCGCCGCGTTCAACATTATAGGAACCCTCATTATGGTGGTACACGATAAACAAAAAGACATTGCTATCTTGAAGTCCATGGGTGCCCGTTCTCTGAGCATCATGAAGATATTTATTCTGGAAGGTCTCATCATTGGAGTGGTAGGAACCACCATCGGCATCGTGAGTGGCGTTGTGGCAGCAACGCTGCAGAACACCTACCACATTATAGGGCTACCCCCTGATATCTACTACATCTCCCACCTCCTCATAAAGATTACGTTGAGGGATTTGATTTTGGTAACTGTTTCTGCTATAAGTATTAGTCTTTTAGCAACCCTCTATCCTTCCTGGCAGGCATCAAGGCTGGATCCCGCGGAGGCGTTACGATATGAATAACCCTTTTCTACCTTATGAAGAGCTTTCGAGAGAAGATCTACCACTCATCACGGCGAAAGGTATTTCCAAAATCTACGGAGTGAATCACAAGAGGATAGCGGCACTTGAAGGTGTCACCTTCGATATTTCCCAGGGTGAAGTGATAGCCATTGTGGGTGCTTCAGGCGCCGGCAAGAGTACCTTGCTCCATATTGTAGGCACCTTAGACCACCCCACCTCGGGGAAGGTACTGTATCGAGGTGTAGATGTGTTTTCCTTGAGCGAAATGCAGCTGGCAGCATTCAGAAACCATAAGATAGGGTTTGTGTTTCAATTTCACTACCTCTTGCCAGAATTCACCGCCCTAGAGAATACCATGATGCCCGCCCTCATCCGTGGTTATAAGAGGGAAGAGGCACTTGAAGAAGCAGAAAAAACCTTGGTTGACGTGGGACTCAAAGAAAGACTTTCCCATAAGCAAGGTGAACTCTCCGGAGGAGAGCAACAGAGGGTAGCCATTGCGCGTGCCCTGGTACTAAAGCCTGAACTCATCCTCGCCGATGAACCCACTGGTAACCTTGACTCCCTCACCGGGGAAGGCATCTTCAATCTCCTCCTCTCCCTCAATCAGCAACTTAACATCACCCTGCTGATCGTAACCCATAATGAGCGCATCGCACACAAAGCACCCCGGTGGATAACCTTATCCGATGGGCGGATCGCCTCATCATAGGAAACTTGGATACCACAAGGTAGCAGAACCATGATTAAGAGATCACTAGTCCTTATACTATGCTGCGCGTACACAACCCCTGCGTGGGGGAAGGCGCCGCTTAAGGTCGCGGTATTTCCCTTCCAGGTGTACAGCAAGGAGAAGCTCGATTACTTAAGGGAAGGTATCTCTGACATGCTGCTCACCCGCATGGAGCAGGATAAAGAGATTCAAACTATCGATAAACCACTCCTCAAAGAGATGCTCTCCCAAAGGAAGGGGGAGGTAGATGAACGTGCGGCACGAGAGCTGGGGGCCGAACTGGGAGCCGATTTCGCAGTGGTGGGGAGCCTCACCAAAATCGGCAGTGGTGCGAGCCTCGATGCGGTGATTGTTGATACCCTAGGAGAAAAGGATAACCAACATGTGTTCGTTCAGTGTGACGCCATGGAGGCGGTCAATGCCAAGATTAACCTCCTCGCACGAAGACTCGATCTTAAAATTTTAGAAAAAGAACTGCTCGCTACCTTAGCGATCAAGGGGAATCGATATATTGAAGGCGATGCCATAAAACTTGTCCTCAAAAGCAAGGAGGGTGACCTCTACGCCCCCTCGCTCCTTAAGGAAGACCTCGAACGGGTGTACCAGATGGGCTACTTTAGTGATGTGCAGATTGACAGTGAAGACTCCACTGAGGGCAAGAATGTCACCTTCGTCGTCACTGAGCGACCCGTGGTCAGCCAGATAAAAATTCAGGGGAACAAACACCTCAAAACACCCGATCTCCAGAAGGCACTGGGTATCAAACTGGGGAGGGTACTTGACCAAAACCAAGTGAAAAAAGATATCACCTCCATTCGAAAGCTCTATCTGGATAAAGGCTATCTCGATGCGAGCATCGATTATAAGCTCACTCCCTCGCGCCAAAGTGAGACCTCAGTGGATTTTTACATTAGAGAAAATGAGATTTCCAAAATTAAAAAGATCTCCTTCACCGGGAATAACCACTTAAAGGGAAAATACTTAAAGAGGGTGATGGACACCAGGGAGAAAAACCTCCTCTCTTTCATCACCAATGCGGGCATCTTCAAGGAGGAAACCTTTCAAAAGGATCTTGAAAAGCTCACCTCTTTCTACTACACCGAGGGGTACATCAGGGCAAAGGTTGGTGCCCCCACCCTCACCCATGAGGGGAAAAAGCTCTTCATCACCATTCCCATCGAAGAGGGCGTACAATACCAGGTAGGCAAGGTTGATATTTCCGGAGAACTTCTTGCTCCCCGAGAGAGTCTCGCCAAAGACCTGAAAACAGTTGAGGGAAAGGTATTCAGCAGCAGCTTTCTCAATAAAGACATGGTGAATTTAAGCGAAGTGTATTCTGACCAGGGGTACGCCAACGTTGACATCACCCCCCTGACCACGGTCAACGATGAACAGAAGACCGTGGATGTAAACTTTGAAATTGCCAAGGGAGAAAAGATCTATTTTGAAAACATCACTATCACCGGTAATACCCGAACGCGGGATAAAGTAATCCGCCGTGAACTCAAGGTAGCTGAAGGCGAACTCTACAGCAGTAGTAAGATCAAGAGGAGTCGCCAGGAACTGGAAAACCTAGGTTTTTTCAAGAAGGTCAATGTGACCACCACCAAGGGAGGTGCTCCCCAGCGGGTAAACCTAAACGTCGAGGTAGAAGAAAAGCCTACGGGCTCCTTAAGCTTTGGGGCAGGCTATAGCTCGGTAGATAATTTGGTGGGATTGATCCAACTCTCTCAGGACAATTTCTTAGGAAAGGGGCAACGCTTAGATCTGCGCGCTCAAGTGGGTGGCTCCAATCGTTTCATGTTCTCTTTTACCGAACCCTGGCTCCTCGATACTCGCTGGAAGGGAGGCGTTGACCTCTACAATATGGAGAGGTTCTATGAGGACTTTGACAGTGAAAGCTTAGGAGGTGGTTTCAACATAGGGCACCCCTTCGGAGAGTTCGTTAAACTCGATGTCGGCTATGAGTATGAAGGGGTGGATATCTCTGATGTCGATGAAGATGCTGCCCTTGAAATCCTCAAACAGGAAGGAACCTCAACCACTGGCGCCGTTGTCGCGGGGATTACCCGCTCCACCCTGGATAACCGTTTCGCCCCTCGCACGGGAACAGTCTCTCTCTTGTCCGCCAAATTTGCCGGACTGGCGGGAGACAATCGTTTCACCAGCTTTATAGGCAGTGCCAGTAAATTCTTTCCCCTCCCCTGGGACACCGCCTTTATGATTCGTGGAACGATAGGCTACTCTGCGGGATACGCAGGCAAGGAGGTACCTATCCATGAGAAATTTTTTCTTGGTGGCCTCGACAGCATGAGAGGTTTTGAAGAGCGAAACTTAGGTCCCAAGGTGCGCAGGGGAGATGAGCGCCCCTTCATTGATGATCCTGACGAGGAAGATGTGATCGGGGGTGAGAAGGAGCTCTTTTTCAACTTTGAATACGTCTTCCCCCTTTTGCAGGAATCGGGGATACGAGGCGTGGTCTTTCTCGACTTGGGGAATGCCTACCGAAAGAACGAAGGGTGGCTTGAGGATGTGAGAAAGAGTGCGGGGTTTGGCATTCGCTGGCAATCACCCTTTGGTCCCCTCCGCGTTGAGTGGGGGTTAAATTTAAGCCCCCGAGACGATGAGAAGTCAAGTCAGTTCCACTTCAGTATGGGTTCTCTCTTCTAACCAGTGTTACATGTTCACTAGATGAAGGAGGTACAAAGTAATATGAGAAACGCTATGGTAGCTATAGGATTTATTTTACTGCTTATGCTGAGCGGGATGGCATGGGGAGTGGAGTACAAGCTCGCCTTTGTAGACCTGCAGAAGGCGCTCAACCGCTGCAAGGCAGGGCAAGATGCGAAAGAGGAGTTTACCAAAAAGGTAGGCAAGGTAGAAGAGAAACTCTCCGTCCAGCAGGAGGAATTAAAACGACTTAAAGATGCCTTAGATAAACAGACGAGCATGCTCAGCGAAGAGGCACGCAAGCAGAAAGAGTGGGATTACCAGACAAAGCTTCGTGATTTTAAAAGACTCTACCAGGATGCCCAAGATGAACTCAAGGTACAGGATGGTGAGTTTACCCAGGGGATAGTGGAGGGACTGGTGAGTGTGGCGCATGACTACGGCAAGGAAAAGGGGTTCACCTTTGTCTTTGAAAAGAGTGAGAGCGCACTCCTTTTCGCCGACGAGGCGCTGGACATCACCGAAGAGATAATCAAGCTCTACGATCAACAGTACCTCCAAAAGCAAACACCGGTTAAAAAGTAAACAGCCTAAAAGAGTATGGAAAAAACGCTACAAGAACTTGCTGCTCTTATCGGAGCAGAGGTAGTAGGAGATGCGCGCACTCGCATCTCTGGCATCTCAAGCTTAGATGAAGCAGGTGAAGGGGATATTACCTTTATTGCTCAGAATCGATACCTCACCAAAGCAAAGAGTACCAGGGCCTCTGCCATTATTGTTGCAGAGAAACACCCTGAGCTGAATACGCCTCTCCTAGTAACTCAAAACCCCTACCTCGCCTACGCCAAAGTAGCAACCCTCTTTTTTCAGCGTTCCCGCCCCGCCGTGGGTATCGATAAAACCGCCCTCATAGGAGAGGGCACACGGGTAGGAGAAGAGATATCTATTGGCCCTTTTGTGGTCATCGGGAGAAATGTCACCATTGCTGATCGGGTGGTCATCTACCCCCACTGTGTTATTGGAGATGAAACCACCATTGACCAGGAAACCACCCTTTACTCCCACGTCTCCATCCGAGAGCGCTGTTGCATCGGGAAGAAGGTCATTATTCACTCCGGTACGGTGATCGGCAGCGATGGATTTGGCTTTGCCCCTGATGGCAATCGCTACCACAAAATCCCCCAGGTGGGTATCGTTCAGATTGATGATGAAGTAGAAATTGGCGCCAACAATACCATTGACCGGGCTGCCTTTGGGAAAACCTGGATCAAGAGGGGAGTGAAGACAGATAACTTAGTCCACATCGCCCACAATGTGGTCGTAGGAGAAGACACCTTGCTCATCGCTCAGGTGGGCATCTCTGGCAGTACCACCATTGGGAAGCATGTAATCCTCACCGGTCAGGTGGGGGTAGTGGGACACCTCGAAATAGGAGATAACACCATTGTGGGACCCCAGACCGGGATAAGCGGTAGTGTCCCTGCCAACAGCATGGTCTCAGGGTACCCTCACATGCCCCATCGGGAATGGCTCAAAGCCTCCCGCTGCTACCCGCTGCTCCCTGAGATGAGAAAGGCCATCAGTGCACTCGAGAGAAAGGTTAAGGCACTAGAAGAAACACTTCAACAGCTCACCGGAGATAACAAATGAAAGATATAAAAGAGATTATGGATCTGCTCCCCCATCGCTATCCTTTTCTCTTAGTCGATAAGGTAGTAGAGATGGAAGAGGGAAAAAGAATTGTGAGTATTAAAAACGTGAGTATCAATGAACCGTTCTTCCAGGGCCACTTCCCCGGCTCCCCCATTATGCCCGGGGTACTCTTGATTGAGGCAATGGCACAGACCTGGGGTATCCTAGCGCTCAGTTCAGAACGAGACAAGGCAGGCTCTACTAACGTCCTCTTCCTGGGGATTGACAAGGCGAGGTTTCGCAAGCCCGTCTATCCCGGAGACCAGGTACGGTTTGAGCTGGAGGCACTGCACTTTAAAAGACCGATCTGGAAATTTAGAGGAAAGGCCTTTGTTGAGAGCTCACTGGTTGCTGAAGCTGAACTCATGGCAACCATTTCTAAAAAATAACGTTACGCGCTCCCGATAAGAAAGAAAAGGAACTATAGATGATCCATACTACCGCCATTATTGATCCCCGCACTGAACTTGATGCAAGTGTAGAGGTCGGGCCCTACTGTATCATAGGCCCCAAGGTTACCATCGGGAAAGGTACCACGCTTGGTCCCCACGTGGTAATTGAGGGGTGGACTCAGATCGGGGAGCACTGCACCATCTTTCAATTTGCCTCGATAGGGGCAATCCCCCAAGACCTCAAGTACCGGGGAGAAGACACCTGGGTTATCATTGGCAACCATAACACCATACGAGAATCGGTCACCATCAATCGGGGAACTGCGCACGCGGGTAAAACGGTGATCGGTGACCATACCCTCTTGATGGCCTACAGTCACGTCGCCCATGATTGTAGCATTGGCAATCACGTGATCCTAGCCAATGTCGCTACCCTTGCGGGACACATCGAAATCGAAGACTACGCTATCGTAGGAGGACTGGTGGGAGTCCACCAATTTGTGAGACTGGGTCGCTTCTGCATTATCGGTGGAGGCTCAGGGGTAAATCAAGATATTCCTCCCTACCTGATGGCAAATGGGCAGAGGGCTAAGCTCTTTGGGTTGAACCTGGTGGGGTTAAAGAGACATAATTTCTCTGATGAGGCAATCAGTAACCTCAAGAAAGCCTATCGGATCATCTTCAGATCTAATCTCACCCTGCAGAAGGCATTTGACCAGATAGAGGCAGAGATCCAGAACTCACCTGAAGTAGACCATCTCGTTACCTTCATCAAAAACTCTGAGAGGGGTGTCACCCGGTAGATGGAAACAGTAAAAGTTGCAGTGATAGGGAGCGGTTACTTAGGAAAATTCCACGCGGAGAAGTACGCCCATCATCCGGATGCTGAGCTGATTGCAGTGGTAGATACCAACTACTCGAGAGCCCAGGAAGTCGCTCATAAGACCAACGCTCAAGCCTTCACTACCTACCAGGAGTTATATAATCAGGTACAGGCGGTAAGCATTGTAGTCCCCACCCCCCTCCACTACCCTATTGCTCAAGATTTCCTCACCCATGGTATTCACGTGTTACTTGAAAAACCCATGACCACTTCCTTGGAGGAAGCCCAGGCATTAATTGCACTCGCCCGTAAGAAAAATCTCATCTTACAGATTGGTCACCTTGAGCGCTTTAATCCTGCCTTCCGTGCGGTTGAGGGGATAGTGAAGAACCCCCTTTTCATTGAATCTCACCGCCTCAATTCCTTTCAAGAGAGGGGCACCGAGATAGATGTCATCTTAGACATTATGATTCACGACCTTGATCTCATCCTCACGCTGGTGAACGATGAGATCAAAGACATTCACTCGGTGGGAATCCCGGTCATTTCTGCCATGATCGATATTGCTAATGCCCGATTGGAATTTAAAAATGGCTGCGTGGTCAATATTACCGCCAGCCGCATCTCAGATAAGGGTATGAGAAAAATTAGAATCTTTCAACCGGATGCCTACATCTCCATTGACTTTGCTACGCAAGAAGCTTCAGTCTATAGAAAAATTGAAGAGCCGGGGAAGATCCCCTTCATTGCAAGTGAAAAATTAGTGACCGAACCCAAGGACACCCTTGCGGAAGAAATCAACTCCTTCCTCACTTCAGTGAAACACCACTCTCCACCTCTTGTGTCTGGTGAAGCGGCCGCACGAGCACTTAAGGTAGCCTTGGAGATCGTCAACCAATTAAGGATCGATACCGAGAGAATCGTTGCATCACACTAAGGAAAAAAAAATTCTCATTGCCGCCGGTGAAGCCTCAGGAGACCTTCACGCATCGTACCTGGTAAAAGCGATGCGAACAGGTGAACCCAGTTTACAGTTTTATGGGATGGGGGGTGAGAAGCTACGGGGGGCTGGAGTTCATATCATATTTGATATCTCTGAGCTCTCAGTGATGGGCATTACCGAGGTGATAAGTCACTTGGGACACCTCTATCGTGTGTATAGCCGACTCAAAAAATCTTTAGAGAGTGAACGTCCCGATCTGGTTATCTTAATTGATTACCCAGATTTCAACCTTCGCCTCGCGAGAGCGGCGAAAACATGCAACATTCCTGTACTCTACTACATTAGCCCCCAGGTGTGGGCGTGGAGAACAAGCCGGATTAAGCAGATTAGCACGTTAGTAGACAAAATGATTGTGCTCTTCCCCTTTGAACTCCCACTTTATGAACGGGAGGGGGTTGAGGTGAGCTTTGTGGGACATCCTTTGCTAGATATCGTGAAGGTGAGCTCCTCTAAAGAAGAAAACCTGAAACGGTTTGGTCTCGATGAACAAAAAACTACCATCGGTCTTCTGCCGGGAAGCAGGTTAAGTGAGGTAAAGAAGATACTTCCACCCATGCTTGAAGCTGCACACAAGCTGGATAAATGTTTCAATAACCTTCAATTCATTCTCCCCGTGGCACCGGGGCTTAAAAAAGAGGAGGTAGTAAAAATCACTGAGCGCACTGCCGTTCCTATAACAGTGGTGGATAACAGTATCTATGAGGTTATTGATTGCTCCCATCTGGTGATGGTTGCCTCAGGCACTGCCACCCTGGAGACCGCGCTCCTCTCAACCCCTATGGTGATCATCTATAAAATGTCCCCGGTAAGCTACCTCATTGGGAAAATACTGGTAAAGGTCCCCTGTGTCGGCATGGCCAATATCATCGCGGGTAAAAAGGTGGTGCCTGAACTCATCCAGGGTGAGGCGACAGCCGAAAATATCGCCTCTCACGTCACCCGTATGCTTGAGGACACCCGTTACCACCAGCAGATGAGAGAAGAGCTCAGCTCTCTCAGAAAAAAATTGGGTGAACCGGGAGCCTC
>CAYYOQ010000008.1:0-22026 GCA_964473235.1 uncultured Thermodesulfobacteriota bacterium
TCGCTCCCCAGGGTGGGCCAGGTAACTCCAAACACGGTAAACACCCCTGAGGCAACAAAGTATTGTCCAATGGCAATTGCCTTCTCGCTCATCCATTCAGGGGCTGCCCCTGCGGCAGGGAGATCAGAAATATCATCGCCTAAACCTCCTTCTTTCACCATGGCTGTTGCTGCTATCAAGATACGGCTATTGTCCACGCACGCCCCCATATGCAACACCGGTGGAATGCCCACTGCTTCACAGACTGAAGCCAGTCCTTCGCCCGCATATTTGCGCGCTGCCTCAGGCGTTAAAAGACCAGCCTTCCCGCAGGCCATGGCACTGCAGCCGGTAGTGATCACTAGTACATCATTTTTAATCAGCTCCTTAATCATCTTGAGATGGCCATCATCATGAGTAGTGCGCGCATTGTTGCACCCTACTACTCCCGCAACCCCTCTAATCCTCCCGTTGATAATATTATCGTTGAGCGGTTTGTAGGAAGCCCTAAAGATACCGCCTAAAAGATAGTTTATGGTCTCGTGGCTGAATCCTGCAATCATATCTTGGGCGTGTTCTTTGGGAATGAGCACCTTTCCCTTCCTATTGGGGAAGTTCTCAATGGCCTCCCTGGCAATTTGTTTTGCTATAGCGAGACCGTCGTGTTCATTAAATTCTATATGCTGCGCTCCTGTAATCTTCGCCTTAGGAGAGGTGGTAATCAGCTTGGTATGGTAACACTGAGCAACTTGGGCGAGCGACTGCATCTCGCACTGCACATCAACTACCATAGCATCCACCGCTCCCGTAATAATGGCAAGCTCCTGCTGCAGGAAATTTCCCGCCACTGATATTCCATGCCGCATCAGTACCTCATTGGCAGAACAGCACATGCCTGCTAAATTAATTCCCTTAGCACCTCTAGCCTTCGCAAGATTCTGAATTTCAGGATCCTTAACCGCTATCACCAAAAGCTCCGGTAACAAAGGTTCATGTCCATGAATAATGAGGTTTACCTCATCTTCTTTCAAAACCCCCAAGTTGATCTTGGCGTGTACCGGAACAGGATTGCCAAACATAATATCCTGAAGCTCGGTGGAGATCATAGAACCACCCCACCCATCAGCAAGTGAACAGCGGGCGCCTGCCATAAGGAGACTTCGGTAATCCTGATCAACACCCATGTGAGTACGGTGCATGAGTTCCACCACTTCCCGATCAATCCCCCGAGGAATGATCCCCAGCTTTTTCCATAGCTCCTGCCTCTTAAGGGGTGCTCTCTTAATAAAGGCAACCTCACCTTCTTGTCGACCAAATTCTGCGAGCGCAGCTTCGCCTACTTCGATGGCTATCCTCTTAATACTCTTATTCTCCGTATTAATACCAAAGTCCATTGCTATCTGTAAAAGCTTCTGCTCATCCTTGATCTCAAACCCTGGGGCCTCACCTTTAGCAGCAGCGATGAATGTTTCTGTTATCCCTCGAGCGTGGTCAGAGTGGGCAGAGGTCCCCGCTGCGACCATGCGCGCAAAATTCCTCGCCGCAATGGTCTCTGCAGTTGCACCACACACTCCCGTTCTTTTGGCCCTCTCTTCTTTGCCTTCCTCCTTCTTCTTGGGTGCAGGAACCCTGCAAGGACCCATGGCGCAGTGCTTACAGCAACTACCCTCAGCCCCAATAGGACAGGGCTTAATGACTTCAGCCCTATCAAACACAGTTGAAACACCATCAGCAGCCGCTTTTTCTAACAGCAGTTGGGTGGCAGCACAGACCGTCTTTTTCATATCTGAATTTTTTTCCTGAGCAACATCCGCCTTATCAACCTTCTTTTTATCCTCAGGTTTTTTGTTTTTCTTACTAGGTGTATCTGTCATAATGTTTGTTCCTCATTGCGTGAGTTAAAAAACTTACGCGGGCTTTTTACGCTTCTCACTACCATAGACATCCTGACTGTACCAGTAACGCAACGCTGCTTTTAAATAACTCATCTCGTCTTCCCTGGTCGTGAGCTTTTCTCGCCACGCTTCTTTCTCATCCGGGGTGCCAGGCTCAAAGGTGGAACCCAAGACCTTCACGGACTTTCCATCAAAACGCTCTTTACTAACCATCTCGGCTTTTTCTTCTCGATAGGGAAGCATGCGGAGCGAAGCGAGTGCCGTTTTGAAGTCCAATGCGGGTTTCTCTATTACTTCCTCCTCTCCCGCTTGTTCCTTCGCTTCCCTGCTTCCCTCAGTTTCCTGAGTTTTCACCTCCAGCGCAACCTTTCCTTCCTTTATACTGGTCATATACGCATAGAGCACCTTCAGCGCACTGTAAGCAGTTTCAAAATCTAACTTCTCCGGAATCTTAAATACTCCTGCAGTGGTCACCTCCACTACCCTTTCCTTAACTGCCGCCTCTTCAACTACGGCCTTTCCGAGCATGTCATTAATATAACTTCTCACCAGTTTGATAGCCTCTGGATGCCTCATCACTAAAATGTCACCACCCGCGAGGAGTAAAGAGATAGCGGTAATTGATTCCAGCATAACCCCTCTTTTCCCGGCAACACCCAACTTTTGATCGTCAGGAGTCTTTGCTTCCTTCGTTTTCCATACCTCCTCTGCCAGATTACAAATGAAGGGATTTTGGAGCTTATCATCATTTTGAGTAAGCGCTGCCTGCCTGATACGCTCCATCACAGAATATGAATACTCTAACCCATACCCAACCCCTCCGGTAGTCGGATCGATAATGATCCTCTCAAGTGGCACACCTAAGTTGTTAAGCAGGATGTTGAGCTGTTTGGCTAAATTGATGTCGATGGGGGTACTGGCAATAACTAAATGCTTATAGGCCAAGGCCGCTGCCCCCAGTTGCTTGTGATTTCCCTCAGTAACAGGACCAATGAGAATTTGCTTGCTACTACATTTCTCAGCAACCTTCCTTAATACCTCGATATCCTTATCGGTGTTTCCGCTCCCCCACACAATGAGGGGTACGCTAATTGCGTGAGCTACCTTTTGAGCAATCTCAGCTGCCTCTTCAGACCCTCGATTCATCCCGTTGGGATCGGTACTCTTAAGCCAGAGGAAGATGATATCAGCTTTATAAGTATCTTGAGCCTTTTTCGCCCACGCCACTGGGTCATTGAGGACATCTCTATAAGGTTCTACCGCCGCCTCTGCCCAGTCATCCGGGGCATAATCTAAAACCTGGATGGCAACCATAGGTTCTCTCGGTAGTGCACCCTCGAAGGCATAAAAGGGATAAGCACCTCCTCCTCCTACTACCACCTTTGCCTCTTTATCTAAGGCTATCTCTCGTATGGCTCCATTATAGGAAACCTTTGGTATCTCTAACGCCATTACTCACCTCCTGGGAAAATGTATCTTAAAAATAAAATTCCTGCCAGTTAGGATGCTACTTTAATCCAGCAGCAATGCATGCTGCCCTCACCGTATTTTTCATGAGCATGATAATGGTCATGGGTCCCACACCGCCCGGTACCGGTGTGATGGCACCCGCAATCTCTTTGGCAGCATCAAAATCAACATCACCTTTTAGAATAGGAACCTTTTTACCTGTCTTCTCGCTTACCTTCTCCCCCACCCGATTTACCCCCACATCAATAACACAAGCACCGGGTTTTATCCACTCGGGCTTAACCAGCCCGGGAACACCTGCCGCTACAATTAAGATGTCTGCCCGTTTGCAGTGACTGGCCATATCTTTGGTACGGGTGTGGATGATGGTTACCGTAGAATTAGCATTAGGGGCTTTTTGCAATAAGATATTCGCAATCGGTTTTCCTACAATATTTGAGCGTCCCACCACCACTACTTCAGCTCCATCAGTGTTGTAGCCAGACCTTGCGATCAGCTCTTGAATGCCCGCAGGGGTACAGGGAAGAAACCGCACCTCCTCGCCTCCGATCATGAGACGACCCACGTTTACCGGATGGAAACCATCCACATCTTTATCTGGATCAATAGTATTCAGCACCTTCTTTTCATTAATGTGCTTGGGAAGGGGAAGTTGCACAAGGATGCCATGTATCTTGGGGTCCTTATTGTACGTATCAATCAACTGGAGTAATTTTTCTTCCGCAATGTCCTCGGGCTGATTATCCTGAATAGAATAGAAACTGAGTTCGTGGGAGGTTTTTTGTTTGGCGGTCACATAGCTCACTGAAGCCGGATTCTGCCCCACCAGAATGGTTACCAGCCCCGGTACCACGTTATGTTTTTCTTTGAGTTCAGCTACCTCTTTCTTCAACTCCTCTCGGATCTGCGCCGCAACTTCTGTGCCGCTGATAATTTTTGCAGCCATCGTCTCCTCCTCCCTTTTGAACTCTATTCAATTAATGAGTCTACCCATTAGGCCGTTTACTGCTTTCACCGCAGGACACCCCCCCGGCAAGTCAATAATAGGATTGCCATTTAGATCATATTCAAAAACCTTCTCGTCCACTGGCACCAAATCTAAAAGCTCTAGCCCCTGTCGTGCCACTTCCTCTTTAAGGGGTGCCTCCAATGGTCCTGGTGCCCGGTTAATTACTAAGAATTGTTTTTTAATCTCAAGCTTTAATTCTTTTGAAAGCTCTCTGATTCTTCCCGCCGCTCTTACTCCTTTAATGCTGTAATCCGAAACCATAAGCATAAGATCAATCCGGTCACTTAGGCGGCGGCTCACATGCTCCATTCCTGCTTCGTTATCCAGCACCACATAGGGATAGTTTTTGGTCAGAAGATCGATGTACTTACGCAAGACGGCATTAGGGTAACAGTAGCAACCTGTCCCCTCGCCTTTCCCCATGACCAAAAGGTCAATGCCCTCACTCTCCACCAGCAGCTCATGGAGTCGATACTCGATATGGGCGTCTTTAGACATCCCCTGGGGAAAATCGAGCTTCTCATCAATAAAAGTAGAGAGCATCTTCCCTACGGTCTGATGAACCTTAAGCCCTAACCCCTCTGCCAAATTACTTTGAGGGTCTGCATCTACCGCAAGAATGGGATTCTTACCGTGTGCCTTTAAAAATTTTATGATCAAACAGGCAAGTGTGGTTTTCCCTGTTCCCCCTTTACCCGCAAGTGCAATAGAGTAACTCACCTGCGCATCCTCAGCCTCACCTTGGCAAACACCCCTGTTCTCAATGTCCTCCTCTCACTTTTAAAAAATGGAAACACGCAATTAAAACAGCGCTACCACTTCCACTACACACACACTATTCATCAGAACAGGCCTTTCACCTTTCCTGTTTTTACATCCACATCAACTCGCCTAAACGCTGGATCTGAACTGGTTCCAGGCATCAAGCTAATGGTTCCTGCACAGGGGCATAAAAATTTGGCTCCTGAATATATCAAGACATCCCGAATAGGTAACGTCCACCCCTTGGGCACCCCTTTTATTGAGGGGTCATGGGTAAGACTTAAGTGGGTTTTGACCATCATCGTAGTATAGTCTGCAAACTGAGGATCGCTTTCCAGCATCTTCGCCTTCTGCTCGGCTTCGGGCGACCAAGATACCCCATCAGCCCCATAGACCTCCCTCGCAATACTATTGACACGTTCACGCAGTCTCATTTCTAAAGGATAGAGGAATTTAAAGTCGTTCTTATCATTGCAGGCTTCAACGACCGCATCAGCCAGCTCTAATGCGCCTTGACCGCCTTGTGCCCAGTGGGTTGATTTGGCACAGCGTGCACCTGCCTTTTCGGCTGCCTTCTTCACCATCTCCATCTCTTCTTTGGTGTCAGTGTGGAAGGCATTGATGCACACCACTGGGTTGATGCCAGCTTTGCGGATGGTAGTGATATGATGGATCATGTTTGTTAAACCTTTTTCCAACAGGCTCAGATTTTCCTTGGTGTACTCATCGGGCAGGGGGAGCCCCGCTACCACCTTTGGTCCGCCTCCGTGCATTTTGAGCGCACGAATGGTAGTGGTCAACACCGAAACATGGGGTTTAAGCCCGCTCAAACGACACTTCACATTCCAGAATTTTTCAAAACCAATGTCTGCCGCAAACCCGCTCTCGGTAACGTGGTAATCGAACATCTTAAGACCAATTCTATCTGCGATGATGGAAGACTGTCCGACTGCGATATTGGCAAAAGGACCAGCGTGTACCATGCAGGGCTGGTATTCCGCGGTGGACATCAAGGTGGGATTAATAGTATTGCGCATCCACGCTGTCATTGCTCCACCTACCCCTAGGTCGCCTGTGGTAACTGGTTTACCGCTTTTATCAAAGGCTACTGTTATTTTATTGAGACGCTCCCTTAAATCTGCCAGATCCCTCACAATGGAGAGGATAGCCATGCACTCCGAGCTCACCGTAATAGCAACATTAGACTGCATACAGAAGCCATCCATGCGTCCTCCTAGCCCAATAATAATATTTCGTAAGCTTTGGGCACAAAAGTCCATCACCCACCCCATCTCTACTCGAGTAGGGTCAATGTCGAGCCGTCGTATGCCGGTGAGTCTCTTTAACTGCTCATCATTGTAATTTCTCTCATGTTGCATCCGAGCAGTAAGTGCTACCATGGCTAAATTGTGGGCATTGGTGATATCGTTGATATCACCGGTGAGTCCCAGTGAAAACTCAGTCATAGGTATTAGCAGTGCATTTACTCCTCCCGCGGCAGTGCACTTAATATTCATGGTAGGACCACCAGAGGGTTGACGCAGGCAGCCACCCACGTTTTTGCCTCGGGCACCAAGGCCTTCTATGAGACCCATCGAGGTAGTGCTCTTTCCTTCGCCGAGTGGGGTCGGGGTGATGGCAGTTACCTCAACATATTTACCATCAGGTCTGTCTTTGAGTCTCTCGATAATTTTTAAAAAATCGAGCTTGGCAAGCCTTCCCATGGGGATTACTTCATCCTTTTTAAGACCTAACCTCTCGCGCCATTCCTCGGGGATGGGCATGTTCTTCTCTGCCGCCTCAGAAATTTCCCAATCTTTCATCCTGGTTGCATCATAAGGCATAGACTATCTCCTTCTCGTTTGAATTTTAACGAACCTCTCTGCAGCAAGCTGCGGTGAATTATTGATTTAAAACGAGCGAATAGTCGAAGCCTTGCATAACCATTCGCAAGTTGTCAAGTTATTTTTAGAATCAATAGTTATAATTCTTTTCATTGATAGGAAAATTAGTTGAGAGGAACTCACCTGGGTTATTTTAAGCTGCGCACAACCATAAGAGCATATGCTGATACAAATTTGTTTTTGAGTAAATACGAGGCGCTCTTCTCCCCAAGGGCGAAGATGGTAAAAATAATATTCAGCAAGAGTACTTCAAAGATTTGCCTTGACAATACACTACGCGGCATCTATATTCCAAGGGGTTTTATTCAAAAAGTTGCTTGTTTACTGTCAAATACTATCCCTAAGCTCTCACTGCCTTGAAATCTGCTTTTATATATTCAGAAGCATTTTCCCGCTACGATTTTGGACCTCTCCACCCTTTCAAGACCTCGCGAGCAAAAATAGTGTATGAACTATGTCATAGATATAATTTACTTAATAAGCCTTGGATAAAAATCATCAGGCCAGAACCTCTCTGCTTTGATAAATTATCTCTCTTTCACAATAAAGAATACTTAAGAGTACTAGAGAGCGCAAGTTCTCAAGCCTTTGCCTTTGAAATGCTCGGGTGTGGCTTAGGTACTGAAGAAAACCCCGTTTTCCATGGGCTCTACGACATGATAACTCTTACCGCCGGGGCTACCTATTTGGGCGCTGAGCTGCTTGTCCGGGAAGATTTTAATGTGGCATTCAATACATTTGGTGGTTTCCACCACGCGGGCAGAAGCCATGCTGAGGGTTTCTGCTATGTTAACGATGTAGGGATCGTGATATCACATCTCATCAGAGAGGGCCTTAGGGTGGCGTATATAGATTTAGATGCACACCATGGAAATGGCATCCAGGATGCTTTCTACCATGACAACCGCGTGCTTAAAATCTCGCTTCATGAGAGTGGTAAAACACTCTATCCCTGGTCAGGTTATGAGACTGAAATTGGAGAAGGAGAGGGGAGGGGATACAATATTAATATTCCTCTGCCACAAGGGACAGATGATGAAACCTACCTTTTTGCGTTCACCCAGATAGTTCCCCCACTCGTTAAAACATTTTCTCCTGATATCACTATTGGCGTGTTTGGCGCTGACACCCACCACACGGATCCCTTAACCCATCTCAACATGAGTAACTACTCCCTGCGAGAGTCCGTGAGCATAATTAGAGAACTATCACCTAAATTGCTTGCTTTGGGAGGAGGTGGTTATAATATCTATACCTCTGCACGTACCTGGGCCCTCATCTGGGCAACCATGAATAATCTTACACCTGAAGATGAGTTTGCAGGCTTGGTCAGCGGAATGATGTATGGTCCCGAGACCGGAATAGACTCTCTGGAAGAATCTCCCCTCCACACAACAGGACCATTAAAGAAAAATGTACAAGAAGAAGTGGTACGTGTGGTAGGCTACATTAAAAAATTCGTTTTCCCTCTTGTTGGTACGCAAAAGACTACTTAAAATGGTGAAGGCATTTTGAATAATAAAATGCCTCTAATGCTTCTCACCTGTGGTGGGGTTACCTTATTAAAGGAGGTGTTTTATGTTATTCGCTCTACTAGGAAAATATAACCCTTTAATGCTCAAAACAGTGTTAACAAAAGAAAATGAAGTTTTTAGTAGTCCCCCGGCCGGTATCGAGGTCGTTGCACGTTACTCAATAGTAGGGGAGAGGGGAGGTGTTATCAATATTATCAAAACCACCAGTGCCGAATCATTAGGTGCGCTCCTCTCCCACTTTGTAGGATTGATCCAGTTCGAAGTTATACCGGTGATTGATGCCTCCGGTGGTAACGCAGAAAGGATAATTAAGGAAACGCTTGGAAGTGTTTTTAAAAATGAAGGATATTAACATTCCTCCTATAAAAAGGGTTCCTGTAAAAAAGCCATAAGCTCTTACAGGAACCCTTGGATTAAGAAGGAATTTATTTTCAGGTTTTCTCTATCCCCAGTGAAAGAGTCTTCCCCTATGCTTCACCAAAAAACAACGTTTGTCACAGAAAATCTCTTTCCTACTGCCTCCCCTTGACTAACTCTTCAACCACCTTTGGTTCTGCTAGGGTAGTAATGTCTCCTAGATCGTCCACCTCGCCTGCGGCAATCTTCTTTAAGATTCTCCTCATGATCTTACCGCTTCGTGTCTTGGGGAGACCATCTGCGAAATGGATCTTGTCGGGGGTTGCAATAGGACCGATCTCGCTGCGTACATGTTTGACAAGTTCTTTCTTTAATTCTTCTGCCTTCTCTACCCCGCTGTTGAGGGTTACGAAGGCATAAATGCCTTGCCCTTTAATCTCATGTGGAAATCCCACTACCGCTGCCTCTGCAACCTTGGGATGTGAAACCAGAGCGCTCTCAATTTCCGCAGTACCCATGCGATGACCGGAGACATTGATCACGTCATCAAGCCTTCCCATAAGCCAGTAATCACCATCTTTATCAAGCCTCGCACCATCACCTGTATAGTACTTTCCAGGGAATTGGATAAAATAGGTATTCTTAAACCGCTCTGGATCTCCGTACACGCCTCTCATCATCCCTGGCCACGATCCCTCTATGCAGAGATACCCCCCCTCGTTCACATCGGCAGGGGTTCCATCCTCTCTCACCACGATCGGTTTCACTCCCGGGAAGGGTCTCCCGGCAGAACCTGGTTTCACATCAATTGCCCCAGGCAGTGGGGTAATCAGAACCCCTCCAGTTTCTGTCTGCCACCAGGTGTCCACAATGGGACAACGCCCACCACCTATGGTATTATAGTACCACATCCACGCTTCTGGATTGATAGGTTCTCCCACTGTACCCAGAATACGTAAGCAGCTAAGATCTTTCCCCTTTACCCACTCATCACCCTCTTTGGCAATCGCCCTGATCGCAGTGGGGGCGGTATAGAATTGATTAACTCTATATTTCTCTACTATTCTCCAAAACCGGTCATAGTGCGGATAGCTGGGCACCCCTTCAAACATTATGCTGGTGGCACCATTTGAGAGTGGACCATAGACAATGTAGCTATGACCAGTAACCCAGCCAATATCGGCGGTACACCAGAAGGTATCCTCTTCTTTGTAGTCAAAGATCCACTTAAAAGTCTGATACACATAGACCAGATAACCACCCGTGGTATGCATAACCCCTTTTGGTTTTCCGGTACTACCGCTGGTGTAGAGGATAAAGAGCGGGTCTTCGGCATCCATCTTTTCCGGTTCACAACGAAGACTAATGTCGGGAGCAGCCATTTCTTCGTGCCACCATACATCTCTTCCCGCTTTCATTTTTATCTCATTTCCCGCGCGTTTATAGACAATGCAGGTCTTTACTGAGGGGCAATCGTCCATCGCTTTGTCGGCATTCTCTTTGAGACCAATCACTCTCCCCCCCCGGTAGCTTCCATCGGTGGTAATAAGCATTGATGACGCACAATCCTGTATGCGATCCCTTAAAGCTTCTGCACTAAATCCACCAAACACGATACTATGAATTGCTCCAATCCTGGTGCAGGCAAGCATGGCGATTGCCAGCTCCGGAATCATGGGCATATATATGGAAATTCGATCACCTTTTGTTACGCCCTTCTTCTTGAGCACATTGGCGAATTTACATACCTCATTATGTAACATTTGGTAGGTGTATACCTTGCACTCCCCCTCTGCATCGCCTTCCCAAATGATGGCAGCTTTGTTTCTCCGGGTCTCTAAGTGACGGTCTAAACAGTTGTAGGAGACATTAAGCTTTCCCCCCACATACCACTGGATTTTGGCATTGGTGAAATCAGAGTCCTGAACCTTGTCCCACTTTTTAAACCAATGCAGCTGCCCTGCCTTTTCCGCCCAGAAACCATCGGGGTCTTCTATTGACTTTTTATAAGCCTCCTCATACTCCTTTTGCCCTTTTACAAAAGCAGTTTTTTTAAGAGACTCTGGTACTTTAAAAATTCTTCCTTCTAAACTTACCGTACTTATCGTCTTTCCTTTTTCAGCCATAGTAAATCCTCCTTACTATAAAAATGAGTGAATATTCATTCATTAGCCGCATTTATTTAACACTTTTGAAAACCGTTGTCAAGACAATAGAGAAATTTTATATATAAGATTCTTGGGGAAAAACCTATATAATTCAGAACATTAAAATAGCGTAACCGTTATTTCTCTCTTAGAAATAGACCCTCGACGCAAGGTTTCTATAAGAGCCCTCCCCTCTTTGGGAGGAGGTACTTGCTGACCATCAAAATCCTGATAGTATAACAGCTCCTCATCGGAAGAGAGTAAGTTGCGCTTTCTCAGGCTGTTCTGAAGTCTCTCTTCATAAAAAACTCCATTCCCCACCCTCGTCAAAAATACCCCTGCTATCCCCTGTGCTCCCTTTATCTTCGAGCAATCACAAATATAATCCCAGAAGAAGATGGGGGCTTCTCTTTCTGTCTCATCACGGGTGGTTGATCGATGGACAAGATTTCTTACCGCTCTCCCTTCCGACATTGCTCTCTCTAAGGAGTCTGAACTGAGACTCCTGATGGTCCCTGGCGTGGCCCCTGCAGGATCGGTATCTCCCACAAGCTCGATAAAATCCTCAAAAAAACTTTTCTGATAGTTCACATCGCCTCGCTCGCCTAATACATAAGCCTTAATAGGCCTGCCCTTAAAATACTCAATCAAGTAAGGAAAAAACTTTTTGTGTGTGTGCATGTCGTAGAGCATCTCTATCTTCTCAACTGCAACGGGATTAAAAGTGCGGCTAGCAACAATAGTAACCAGAGGTTCTATCATCTCTCTGATCGTTGCCTCTAGAGGCAATCCATCGGGTTTAATCATGAAAAACAATCTCTGTTGGTATCTTTTGTTCTGCATAGTACCCAGTTTTGATTATATACTTAGCGATGATAGCATTTAAAGGCACCGCAGGGGTGCCTTTCTTGTCTCGGTAGAGGAGCAGGTTTTTATAGTCTGTCTCCCACACCAGTGTGCCAGGTGCGATGATACCCTTGCTTCCCGCTTCCCTGGCGCCGATAAGCTGGTATTCCCCTTCTTTCGATCCCCTCTTGTAGTAGAAGTGCTCCCCTGATTCAATATACTCGAAAAATCTATGCTGTTCTGGAAAATCACCAGGTTCAAACCACAACTTGATTTCTCTCTCTGCCTCCCTTGCGTTCTCTGAGGCATGGACCGCATTGTCTATGAGCTCTTCCTGATTAACAGAATAATCGGTATAGCTGAGCTGGGACCTCAGGGTGATAATACCTTCCTCCCTCGCCAATCGCTTAGCATCTTTTGGCTTGGTCGGGCCAAGATACCCCTTTATCTTATTAACTATATCAACTCCTTCATACACCATAGCCATCACCCTCCTCTTCTCTGGCTGGGTAGGGTAGTGGAGTTCTCCCATAATATAGCGCAGCGTTGCGGGGTAAAAGGATTTTCCTCTAATATTGACGTAGTGCTCTTCCGCCAATTCTTGCGTTACCCTCACTACTTTTGCGGCGGCAATGACTGGATTGTGTACTGCCGAGATCCTCTCGATAATAAACCCCGTGAGTGAATAGAGGAGGGCATCTGGTTTAATAAGTACAAGTATTTGTTCGCAGTTGTCCCGTTTTGCTTTCATGACCCACCTTCGCTAGATTAAAGTTGTTCAGGTAAAATATAGTCCCCCTTCATTTTGCGCGCAGCGAGGAGCCTTTCTCTCTGCTCCTCCAGCACAATAAATATTCGCTGGGGGACATCGGAAACGGTTTTGTAAATCTTGAGTATCCTTTCTATCTTGGCAAGGTTTTCAGGTAATCTGGTAGTAAACTGTACGTCATATACTTCCTTTACATAATCCTTGCTGAGCACCTCTTTAAAAAGTCTTTTAAGATCCTGGTAGCGCGGTATGTACCCTGTGGGGGTTTTTATAGCATCAACTTCCCGGTGCGAGCGAAGCTCCATCCATTTAAGCCACACCGCCTTGTCTGTTTTTTCATTGAGGAAACTTCCTTTTGCATCCTTTAAAAAATAGTTTACAGAGAAGATGGGGGGTGGGGTTTTGAGTCCCATGCCAAAGCTGAGGTTGGCCTCTATATATTTCCCAATGGCAATGGAGAGGAAGTCTAAGTTTGACATGGGGTTCCACTCTCTTATCCCCTCCTGACCCAAGGTGGCAGCGGTGGTTTCTGACTCAAGAGAAGCACCCTTGGTGATAATTCCATGTTCCCAGTTAAACGATTCTTCTACTGGCACACAGGTGTCAGAATCCCTCCCCCCATAGATTATTCCTCCTACAACTACCCCATCGGGGTTGTCGATCTCCGCATCCAAGTTCTCTAACAAACTCAACCCTAAGGTGAATCGTGCATTAGGGTGAGAAGGAGATATTGCTTTCCCCTTCGCATCCTTCTTTCCAGGAACCCAACTGCCCGTATGGTTAATGCCTTCGGCGGGGGTCTTCCCATCTTTGCCAATCCAAAAACAGCTCCCCTCCTTTGTCATCAGCACATTTGAAAAAATAATCTCACCAGGCTGGTGTAGTACTTTCCATACGATCGGGTCGTCCACTGAATTTATGCCCTGAATGATACCAAACATCCCCCTCTCCACGTTGACTACCCTTATTTCTTCACCCTTCCTCCTCAGATAGGCAATGTCATCACCAATGATGGTTTCTCCCCTCATCATGGAGGTAGAGGTCTTCCCGCAGAGGGAGGGGAATGCACCGGTAAAATAGGTCACTCGACCACCGGGCCCCCGCACCCCCATAATAAACATGTGTTCCGTAAGCCACTCTTCTTGCGATGCCCAGTTGATGGCCAGTCTCATGGCGAGCTTTTTTAATCCAATCGAGTTTCCGCCATACTGGGTGTTTAGGCTATAAACCATGCTGTCCTGAATATCAATGTACACTCGCCGCTGCTCAATGTTCACGCTCACCAATTCCTTAAGCTCCCCTTGAGAATGAACAAATTTAAAAAACCTCCGGGTCTCTCCTGCCCGCCTAAACTCGTCGTACCCCTGTCGGTATAAGAGGTCTTCGCTATGCGCCACATACGCCGAATCAGTAAGCTGGACACAGGGAATAGAAAATTCAGAGCGGAGCGGACCTAGGCAGAAGAACCGCACATAGAGGGTGTGCCCCTTCATGATGTTGTTTAGAATGCCCCTCAGCTCCTGTAGCCCTTTCTCTCTCTCCATTGAATTTATCTGTGGACCCATCTCAACACCTTTGGGTAAAAGCAATCTGGTATTTTCTTTGTCCCTCCCTTGGTCGAGATGGCTATCAAAATGTATGGTGTGTCCTTCTAGCGCCAGCTCTTTCTCTTCGCCGCTCTCTCGTGTAGCTCTTCTTATCAGTGCCCTATCTTCGTCGTCGTCCGTGCAGACAACTACCCTATCGGGATTGCAGAGCGCGATATGTTCAGCAACAAATTGGTTTAGGAAGGCGTTTTTTGTGCTGACAATCTTCTGATAGTGTTTCTCTGCTACTCTTTTTTTAAGCACCTCTAATGCGTTTCCCGCCATTTGCTTGTCTCCTCTTCGTGACTGTTTCCACTTGGACGTGGTTTAAATTTTAAAATTATTCTTACTATCATGAGATTGTCAAGCAAAAAGAAGGTTACGCAAATTCCATGAAGATATTTTCTTAACTACATCTTAACTATAATCCTGTTGACTATTGGAGAGATTTAATATATCGTCTCGAACTTATTAAACAGCCTAGAGGCTTATGCTAAATACCTGGTAGCTATTTTATATAAAAAGATTGCTTTTTCTTGGGCCAATGAACCACGTGCTACTATCTCTCCCTCTTTTTTTCATCCTTTTGCTGTTCCCCTCTCAGATCGTGGGTTCCACCATAGAACCTTACGTACAAACCCGCCTGATGCTCCACACCACGGTGGAGATTAAGGCATATGGAGAAAATGTTGCGAGCGCCGTAGAGGATGCGTTGTCCGAAATGGAGAGGGTCAACAGTCTCCTTAACAACTATGACCCCTTAAGCGAAGTTTCCCGCATAAATAGTGCCGCAGGCAGCAAAGAGGTCGCCATCAGCCCTGAGACCATGGAAGCCCTTTCGGGTGCAAGGTACTATGGAGATCTTACCGGTGGTGCGCTTGACATCACCATCGGTCCTCTGCTTGAGCTCTGGGGATTTACTAAAGAAGAACCTGGCATCTCATCAAGTCTTCCTTCGGCACATAGCTTGGGCCAGGCTAAAGACTTGGTAAACTACAGGCTCATCCACTTAGACACCACCAGGGGCACTGCAATGCTTACTAAAAAGGGGATGTGGATCGATGCTGGCTCCTTCACGAAGGGCTATGTGGCAGATAGGGCGGCTCTTGTTTTAAAAAAACGGGGCATCTCCCAAGCCCTCATCTCCGCAGGTGGCACCATTTTGGCTATGGGTAAAAAGCCGGATGGCGCTTCGTGGCAGGTCGGGGTGAGACATCCTCGGAAAGCGGACAAGCTTCTCGATGCGATCCCTCTTGAAAACCAAGCTGTTTCTACCTCGGGAGATTATGAACGATTTTACCAGCACGGGGGGCATCGCATAAGCCACATCATTGACCCCCGATCAGGACAGTCTGTGGAATCTGTTCAGGGCATCAGCGTGATTGCACCAACCGGCATGGCAAGTGATGCCCTCTCCACCGCACTTTTTGTTCTGGGTACACAAAAAAGCCTCTCGCTAGGCAAGGACCTTCCAGGGGTTGAAATAATGATTGTTGACCAAGAGGGCAAGGTACACCTCTCCCCCGGCTGGCCCTCACCCGCAAAAGAGAGATAAGCTCGTGCGCGAATTGCTTAGGCTAACCACTGTGCTTACTATCATCTGCTCTGTGGCAGCTACCGCCCTCGCCCTTGTCTACAACTATACTAAGGAACCTATCGCCTATCAGCAGCGCCTCAAAAAACTGAACGCCATCAGGGTCATTCAGCCCGACTTTGATAATGAGCCTGATAAAGACCTTATAGACCTTGCGATGGGTGATGAAAACGAGAAGACAAACACTACGAGATGTTATCTCACCAAAAAAGGAGATGTGTGTACTGGGGCAGTATTCACTAGCTCTGCCATTGGCTACGGTGGAACTATTGAGGTCATGCTTGGTGTCGCTGCAAATGGCACGATCACCGGCGTTCAAATCTTAGATCATAGCGAAACGCCTGGTTTGGGAGCAAAAATTACTGAGGGAAATTTCCTCCACCAGTTTCAAGGTAAAAATCTATCTTCTACCAAATGGGCACTAAAAAAAGAGGGTGGAGAACTCGATGGCATAACCGGAGCTACCATTTCTCCCCGGGCGGTGGTCAAAGCCATTTATCAAGGGCTGGTCGTTTTTCAAAGCCATCGAGATAAAATTATCAAAGGTCCTGAAGGATAAGGAGGTGCCGTGGGGTTTTACGGTGAGTTTCTTAAGGGGATTTGGCGAGAGAATCCTACTTTCCGTATCGTGTTGGGAATCTGTCCCACGTTAGCCATCAGTACCTCTGTGATAAATGGTGTGGGCATGGGGCTTGCTGCCACCTTTGTCCTTTTGGGATCAAACGTGTTCATTTCCCTCCTTAGGAATATGATCCCCGATAAAATTAGGATACCGGCTTTTATCGTGGTAATCTCAACGTTCGTCACCATCGTTGATCTCGCCATGGCAGCTTTCACCCCGGAACTCCATAAGGCATTGGGTATCTTCATACCTCTCATCGTAGTTAACTGTATCATTCTGGGAAGGGCCGAGGCCTTTGCCTGCAAAGCAACCGTCTGGATGTCGGTGGCTGACGCCCTGGGCATGGGTGCCGGCTTTACCTTGGCCTTGAGTTTAATCTCTGCTATTAGAGAGCTTTTGGGAAATGGAACGCTCCTGGGATTTCACCTTATGCCCTCTGCCTATGTCCCCGCAGTCATTATGATTCTTCCTCCGGGGGCATTTCTCACCATAGGACCGCTGCTCGGTTTTTTTAACTATTTATCCAAGAAGAGGGCAAAGTAATGGAACGGCTCTTGATAATCCTCTTAAGTGTAGTCCTCATTAACAATTTTATCCTTTCTCGATTCTTGGGTCTCTGTCCCTTTCTGGGGGTCTCGAAGGAATTTAAATCTTCTCTAAGCATGGGGGTTGCGGTCATCTTCGTGATGGCCCTTGCGTCCATCTGTACCTGGTTTATCAATCGCTATCTTCTCGTTCCCTACCACGTTGAGTTTCTTCAAACCATTGTCTTCATCCTGGTCATTGCCGCGCTGGTACAATTCGTTGAGATGGTTATTCATAAGCTGAGTCCCCTGTTGCAAAGAGCCTTGGGAATCTATCTTCCACTTATAACCACCAACTGCGCGGTATTGGGGGTGTGTCTGCTCAATGTCAAAGAGAATTATAATCTTTTAGAAACCACTGTTCATGGCGTGGGGGGTGGCGTAGGGTTCACCATGGCCATTCTCATTATGGCTGGCATTAGGGAGCGTTTGATATTGGGAAGGGTTCCCGCTAGCCTGCAGGGGTTTCCCATCTCCTTTATCGTCTCTTGTCTCATGGCGCTTTCTTTTTACGGCTTCCAAGGTTTCTTTGCTCACTAGGAGCGCACCATGTCTGTTGTTGTCATCTCTTTAATCATCCTCGGTGGTATGGGTCTCCTCTCTGGTGTGGTGCTCGCCATTGCCTCCCGGTTTTTCACAGTTGAGGTGGACCCTCGCATTGAGAAGCTCGAAAAAATCTTACCCGGTGTAAACTGTGGAGGCTGCGGGTTTCCGTCCTGTTTCTCCTACGCTCAAAACATAATCGAGAAAGGGGTGGAACCAAATTGCTGCGTGCTCGGTGCTGATATAGATAAGATTAGCCAGGTGTTAGGGAAGGCGGTCGTGGCTTCAGAAAAGAAGACCGCAGCGATTAAATGTTACGGTGGGGACGCCGCGGTCAAGGAGTTTGATTACAATGGTATGCCCTCCTGCCGCTCTGCTTCGCTCTATGGTGGGGGAGATAAGCTCTGTAAATACAGTTGCCTTGGTTTTGGTGACTGTGTGAGGGCGTGTCCCTTTGCTGCACTCTCCATTGTGGAAAGAGAAGCCCCACTGGTTAATCATGATAAATGCACGGGTTGCGGCAAATGTACCGCCGCCTGCCCCAGGGGTGTAATCATTCTCATCCCCCGCGTTGCCAAGATTCACCTTGCCTGTAACTCAAAGGACAAGGGCAAGGTGGTACGTCAGATCTGTGAGCTTGGGTGTATTGGCTGTGAGCGCTGCCTTAAGGTGTGTCCCGAGAATGCCCTTTCGGTACAGGAAGAGAGGGTAGCTATTGACTATCAAAAATGTACAGGCTGTGGACTTTGCATAGAAGAGTGCCCACGCGACATCCTCAAAGACAGGGGCCCCCAAGAGGCTGCTGCTAAGGTAGTAAATCAATGAAGTGTGCCATCATCTACTGCTCAAAGACTGGCAACACTGAAAAGGTGGCACGTGCAATAGCCCGCGGTCTCAATGGTAGTGTGAAAATGGTAAAGCTTGATTTCACTCCAGAGGGAATCTTAAAAGACTTCTCGCCCTCTTTCACCCTTGATCTTTCCCCTTTTGAATTAATCTTCCTAGGCGGGTGGGTGATGGTGATGCGGGTTCATCCTTATCTCTATGCCTATATAAAAAGGTGTAGTAACATCGAAGGAAAAAAGGTTGCGGGGTTTCTTACCGGCGGTGCAGTTTTTTCTCGAGACCATGCCTTTAAAGATTTTAAAGTAGTGATTGAACAAAGGGGTGCAGAGCTCGCTGGCTTTTCCTATACCTCTACCCTCTTGGGGTTAACCCTGACCCGAAAGAAACTAGAGGTTGCCACCGGTTTCGCACGAGATCTTATGAAAAAATGTAATCGTTAGGGGATTCGTGGTGGACGGCTTTTTGCCAACTTTTAGCCGAAGGAACTTGTTCCCTCCCCGATTAGGGGGGGGTGCCTGGAGCAAACCATCTCAAAAGGCGGGGATTCCTGAACGGGTAATCATCCCTTTTCAAGAAGCAATTAGTATGCCTTGTAAGATAACGGTCCATGAGGGCGACCGGGTTAAGGCAGAGGAGAAGATTGGATTTATGGGTAATGGTGACACGTGTATCGCCGTCCATGCCTCTACCTCTGGAAAGGTTGACCAGATAGCGCCCATGCCCCACCCGCTGGGATTTAATGCTCTCTCGGTGGTTATTGCTTCGGATGGGAAAGACGAAGCTGTTGAGGCAAAGCCCCTGGGGACGAGTGGAATTGGCAGCAACAAGGAAAAAATGTTTGAGGCGCTTCGGGAGATGGGCATACCTCTTAACTATCCCCTCCTCGCCAAAACGGGCTTTGCCGTTTCCCGCCTCCTCATCAACGCAACCGAATTTGAACCTCCCCTTACCTCGGGCCATCATCTAATAAAAGAACATGGGCCCCACATAATTGAAGGGCTAAAAGTCCTGCTTTCCGCCTGCTCTGCTTCTCGGGCTGTCATTCTGATTGAAAAAGATCGGCCCTCGCTCATCAAAATTTTAAAAGGGTTTGGCAATGAGGTGCCGGCAATAACCATCAGGGGTGTTAATCATCCTTACCCAGACACGGCAGTGGGACATCTTGCTAAAAAGCTTTTTTCTAAAAAACCATACCGCATCACTGCTGACCGCTGCACGGAGGTGATGACCGTAGGCCTCTCTTCCCTTTTTGCCATCTATAATGCGTGGTTTTGGGGGATACCCCTGACCGAGCAGCTCATTACCGTCGTCGGTTCTGCTATCCCTAACCCACAGAATAGCTGGGTAAAAATAGGAACCCCTCTTGCACACCTTGTTCAAAGTGCGGGAGGCACAAGCTCCCCTCTCGGTCAAATTACCCTGGGAGGCCCCCTCATGGGCATTCCTCAATCCTCCTTGGAGGTGCCCATAATAAAAAAGACAAAGGGGGTGTGCGCTTCCGTGGCTTTACTGTTTGACGAACGCCGGCGTTCCCGATTCTATAAAAGGGTCCCCTGTATTAAGTGCGCTAAGTGTGTTGATGTCTGTCCGGTTTCCATTATCCCCAACCTTATCGCCGATTTTATTGATAACGGATTTTTCAGTGATGCTGAGCGGCGGGGGGTTTTTCTCTGTGCAGAGTGTGGTCTCTGCGAATATGTATGCCCGTCGAGAATACCATTGCTTGAACTGATGAAACTTGGCAAGGTCTCGCTAAAAGGGGAGCAGAGTCTTTTGACTCAAAGTAACCTTAAACTGCTTAGCTAGAAAAAGGTTCTTAGCATGGATGCGCATCTCATCGTCTCGCCGCCGCCCCATCTCAAATCTGGAGAGACTGCCCACTGTTTAATGTTTGATGTGCTCATTGCCTCCCTTCCCATAATTTTTGCCAGCGTGATTTTCTTTGGGCCCCACACCTTATGGATAATGTTTTTGAGTGTCTCATCTGCTGTCGCAACAGAGGCGCTCATCCAAATAGTATTTAAGTCCCCCGGGTTTGCATTTAGGCCTTTCTTCTACAATCTTCTCACCAACGAAGATGTCACCATCCTTGATGGGAGCGCACTGGTAACGGGACTGCTTCTCTCCTTCACCCTCCCTCCTGGCTCACCATGGTGGATCCCCGTGTCAGGCTCTTTTGTCGCCATTGCCGTTGGTAAACAGGCTTTCGGTGGGGTGGGCTATAATATTTTTAACCCTGCGCTTGTTGGAAGGGCTTTTCTGCTTGCCGCCTGGCCGGTTGAAACTACCGCCTGGACTGCCCCGCTACGCTGGGAAGCATGGATTTGCTCCCTCAGCCTCAGCCCACAGTCGTGGATAGTAGACGGCGTAACCACCGCCACTCCCTTGGCGCTTTTAAAGCTTCAAAACCAGCCCACTCCTCTCTTTCAATTGGTGGCGGGAAATACTGCTGGCTGTTTAGGGGAAACATCTGCCATCGCCATTTTGATTGGGGCTTCCTACCTGCTCTACAAGGGAACCATTACCTGGCACATCCCCTGCTCTTTTATAGGAACGGTCATCGCTGTGTCTCTTCTGCTCGGAAAAGATCCTGTCTTCAATGTCTTCGCGGGAGGCCTGCTTCTGGGTGCCTTCTTTATGGCAACCGATGTGGTTACAAGCCCGGTGACCAAGTGGGGAAGGATTGTGTTTGGTGTGGGTGCGGGTGTGATTACAACGATTATTCGTATCTATGGGGCGTATCCTGAAGGGGTGTGCTATGCCATCCTCCTTATGAATTCCTTAACCCCCTTAATCGACAGATACACCGCTCGCACTTACCAGCCTTCTGACGAGAGCCTCGGGGCGTAGGGCAAGATACGCTTCTCTTTTGGGCAAGCTCATGCCCTCCCTGCATACTCTCCGGTGCGGGTATCAACCTTAATGGCGGCTCCTTGGTTTAAAAAAAGTGGCACCTGAATTATCGCTCCTGTTTCAAGTGTGGCCGGCTTGGTGCCTCCGCTCACCGTGTCTCCCTTCTCGCCCGGTTCGGTGTGGGCAATGGTCAGCTCCACAAACATGGGTAGCTCAACCGCAATAGGATGGTTGTTGTGTAGTAGCACGGTAATAATGTTGTTCTCTTTAAGGAACTCCTTGTTTCTTCCTAGTTGCTCTTCTGTTAAAAAGGTCTGTTCGTAGGTTTCCACGTCCATGAAAAAGAACTGTTCGTCTGAACCATAAAGATACTGCATCTTCTTCTCCTGAAGGTCTGGCCTGTTAAGCTTGTCTCCAGATCTAAAGGTTCTCTCAATAACCGTTCCTCTGGAAAGGCTCTTCAGTTTTGTCCTGATAAATGCCCTCCAGTTTCCTGGGTTTACGTGGAGGAAGTCAACTACCACATAGACCTCTCCCTCAAGTTCTATCTTTAAGCCTTTCCTAATTTCTGAGGTGTCATACATTTTCCTCGCCTCCCACTAAATGCGCATTAACTCCTTGGGTACGCAACTCAATGGTTCACCACCGTGCCTAGTTACCACCACCATGTCTTCAATCCTCACCCCTCCCCAGCGGGGGATATATACTCCTGGCTCTATGGTGAA
>CAYYOQ010000009.1:0-12841 GCA_964473235.1 uncultured Thermodesulfobacteriota bacterium
GTGTTAATTATGGCAATCACACTATGGAGACAAACGAGGCCCTTCGAGGGGATTACAAGGTGGATGGAAGATCTTGATAGATTGTTTGACTTTGATATTCCCGAATTGCAAGAGACTGGCTGGTCACCTGCGGTTGATATAGAGGAGAAAGAGGGAAAATACCTGGTAAAGGCGGATCTTCCCGGGCTTAAGAAAGAAGATATCCATATAGAGTTGCACGATGGGCTTCTCACCCTGAGAGGGGAGAGGAAGACCGAGCACGAAGAAAAGAAAAAGGGCTATCATCGGGTTGAGAGATTCCATGGAAGTTTCGAGAGAACCTTCAGAGTCCCGGAAGGGGTAACCGAAAAAGAGATTCAGGCGAAGTATAAAGACGGGGTATTGGAACTTACCATTCCTACTCCTAAGGAAGAGAAACCAAAGGCCATTGAAGTGAAGGTTGAGTAACCTTCCCCATGGCAGGCAAGGTTAAGGGGGCGCAGATCAACGCCCCCTTTGTATTTTTACGAGAGCGTTCAAGGGAACAACGATTTTGGTCATATCTTAAATTATTCAGGAGATGCTATTACGAATTTCGACACCAGAAACAATTTCAAATGAGCAAAATCAGAAATTCAAAATAGCAGAATGATCTCTCACAACTGTAAATTGAAGTTTACCCCTTAACTCATTGAAGCTATTGAATGCCGATTTTCATTTGACATCACCCTCATCTCTTGGTAGCATTAATTTAAACGATAGTTAACCATCAATTCATGCTCACATTTCGCAAGGGTTAGGCGCTCCTGTTCTTCCGGTTTTAACTACCTCATTACAGCAATTCCGTTTAGCGTGCATAAAGAGAACCCAATCCCTACATTTTCCAACGCACCCTCACCCTCACTCGAAAAAAGGCGGTAATGGTTATGAAAAAAAGCTATGACCTTATCGTAATCGGTGCTGGACCTGCGGGACTTATGGCTTCTATAGTCGCGGCAGAGAAAGATTTAAAGGTACTTCTTGTTGAAAGAAAAAAGAACATAAGTAAGATAACCCGCTCCTGCTGTTCCATGTGGATAAATGAACCTATGACCCATGGCGAGTGCATCTCAGTTGAGGAGAAAAGGGTGCTATTCCGTCTCAATGATTTTGCAGTAAAATATACAGGAGAGAGGATACCACTCAAGCAGTATCTCAGGGTATCCCCTGCGGGGCAGAGGATTGTATTAGAAAATGACTATGACCCCGTTTCCATAGCCTTTGATAAGGAACACCTTTTAAAAACGCTTTTAACCCAGGCACAATCAAGAGGGGTGAAGGTACTACCTGCGACCCTCTGTACCGACGCGATGAATGAAGAGGATAAGGTTTCAGTTAAACTTAAAGGTAGCGAGGGAGAAAAGATGGAGCAGGGCAAGTACCTCATTATCGCAGACGGAGTCAATTCCTCTTTAAGCGCCAGGCTCGGGTTTAATGAGGGGAGAACCTTCTTTGGAAGGTTCCAGGTTCTCTCCCACTTCTATGAAAAGGTGGAGTGTCCCTACCCCCCCGCCTTCATAAATTTCGTGGGATCAGGACATCTCAAGGGCAGCCCGGGAAGTATCTACATGCTCCCCAAACCAGGCCTGAACAAAAATGGAAAGAAGGTGTTTGAGGTTACCATCGGGAGTCCTGAGGCAGACCTTACTCCCCTTTCTGCCAAGATGGAGTATTTCACCAGAGAGGGAAAATTCTCTCAATGGTTTAAGCGCGCCAAGCTCATTTATCTGAACTCTGCCATACTCAATTTCTCAACACCTATTTATAATCCGGTTAAAGGAAGGACGCTGGCAGTGGGAGATGCCGCTGCGTTTATTGAAACCTATGTCCAGGGGGCACTCCAATATGGGAGAAGCGCTGCCAGGGCAGTAGTGGGAAAAATAAAAGAGGGAAAAGATTTTTCAGGTTACCTTGAGCACTGGAAAAACACCTACGGGTACAATCAGCCAGGTGAGATTGAAAAGGCAACCCAGGCCTATGGTATCCAGACATTCGGTGACAGCGATTTGGACTATGTCTTTGGTCTCACCGATGGGGAAAGCTACAATGGCTACGCCAATGAGTTTAACATCCTAGCGAGGATTATGAAGGCAATCTACTCTCACCTAGATACCATAAGGAAAGAAAAACCAGAGCTTGCAGAAAAGATAGATACCTATTTTAAGAACACAGGGGTGAGGGAGAGCCTCCAGCTTGAGAAACCCAACGAAGAAGGTAAGGAAAAGGGTTGACAGTATGTAACGATTTAGGTTATTTAATATAACTAACACACTCTCCAGGGTTTTTAGCTTCTGGGAGGGGAATCAGAGGAGGGATCATATGATATCTAAAACACTTATAGAAATGATAAAAAGGAGTTTGGATAGATTAACCAAACACTGGTGTCAGGAGATAACGAAAAGTGAATTCATGAAAACCTATCATCAATATAATGATGATGAGCTGATTAAGAGAAACAAAAAGTTTTTTGAGAACCTCACCAAGTGGATTGAAGAGGGAACCTCCCGGCACGAAATTGGGGCATATTTTGTAGACATTGGTAAAAAACGTTATAGAGAAAAATTTCCTCTCTGCGAATTAAACTATGGGGTATTCCTGGGGAAAAAAGTTTTTAGGGATATCATTCTCAATGAGGCAATTTTAAACAGCGCATTGGAATGTCACCAAGCGATTGGACTGATTACCATGATCGATAAGTTCTTTGACCTCGGTAATTTTTATCTCATCAGGGGTTACCTGGAAGAGATGTATTCAACCATGGTGGACTCTAAAAAACTGAGTGATGAAGATATTAAAAAGTACTTCTTTCATGGCTCCTTTTTCAAGCTCGATGCCCTCTTTAGCTAACTACGCTCAACCCCTCGACTACCCTTAAAAGTTGAGGTTTTATTTATCACCCTCGGTGACTTCTAAAAAGGCAATTGCCTTGAAAAAACTAAGGCATAGCTCCCTACCCTGGTCAACGTATCTTTTCTCACCTTAAAACTTTTGAAACCACCTCACCTTTAAGAAAAACTGTTGAAATGGGAAAGCAGCTCATCTAGAATGGGGATGGGTCATTGCCGGATTTATTGTGATGATGGTCCTCGATACTATATTCGGGTAATGTTATAAATCTGAGATAGTGCAAAATTGTAGGTTTGATGAGGAGTAAAAAAGACATGGCAAAGAAATTTGATCTCATTATCGTGGGAGCAGGACCTACCGGACTCATGGCAGCCAAGGTTGCGGGAGAAAATGGCCTCAAGGTCGCCCTGATAGAGAAGAAAAAAAACATCGCAGAAACCAAACGCGCCTGCGGTGAGGTGCTCAACATCAATGAGTACAGTTGGGGAGATTTTATCAACTTCAATGCGCAAAAGGGGTTGCTCAATTTCCCGGTGAATGGGTTTAACGTCAGATATAACGGCCCCCACCGGAACATCTACGGCATGTACACCTACTCACCCGGCGGTGAGTGCATCATGATGGGAGACTGTGCAGAGGCAAAGAAGAGTGGTGATACAAAAAGAAGAGGCATTGCCATTGATAAAGGAGAGCTCTTGCACGGCATGCTAGAGGAAGTGCAAAAGCATGATGTCACGGTAATCACTGAAACCTTCATTCACCAGATTGAGAAGAGGGGGGACACCCTGAGGGTGAGCGATGGCACGAGAGAGTTTGAGGGAGTCTTTGTGATAGCCTCAGAGGGATTGAACTCCAAGATAGCGCAGCGGCTGGGATTTAATAAAGAGAGAGAGTTTCGGGGAACCCTGCGATGTCTCTTCTGGTATGTGACCGGGATTGAACCACCCGCACCTGATGCGCTCATTCACGTGATGGGAGGGAAAGGTGCACCGGCCCTCTTTGGCCTCTGCTGCACCTACCGCGAGGGCGAGTACTGGATTGCAGTGGATGATTTTAGCTACCACACTGATTTACAGGCAGGTGCTGAGTACGTGATGAAAAAAGAACCCTTTGCCCCCTGGTTCAAGAAGTATAAAAAGATAAAAACTACCTCCTGTGTGGGAAACCTCTACTCGCCCATTGCAGAACCTTTTAAAGACAATGTGCTGCTGGTGGGAGACTCCGCCTACTCCCCTCAGATAAGTATTAATGGAGGTATGATCTGCGGGTGGAAAGCAGCCAACGCCGTGGTGCTCGCCATGCTAGAGGGCAAGAGAAACCGGGAAGGGGTTCAACGCTACCTTGGCTGGTGGAAAAAAGAGATTATTGAAAAGTTTCCCTACGCGGGAGGGAATTTCATGGAGAGCTTAGAGGATAGCGAGATTGACTACCTCTTCAGCCTCTTTAAGGACCCGCTCCCAGGAACACTTGATCCCACTACCGCGGGAGTATATATCCAGGAGCAGATGGTAAAGATTGTCCCCACCATCAGCGCCGAGCATCCAGAGATTTTAGAGAAACTTCAGGCATTCCAGGTGAAGCCACCTGAGGAACGCTACGCGGAGAGGCAGAAGTACGGGTTTCCTAACAGGTAAAAGTAACCGTGGATTAACCTTACCGGTGGTGATGAGCAGACCGATATCTTTCAAGATCGATCACCTGTCTCTTATCAATCAATTGCGGACAGCACCCTTATAGAAGTCTTCTACATCCTTAAATAGTTTTTGAAGTGCCTCCCCGTGGGTAAAAATCATATGCCCTGCTTGATAGAGCTTAACTATCACCTGTGGTCTCTGCTCCCCAAGCCACATATGGTTCACCGTATGTTTCGCTGCACAATAGGGGGTCGCCAGGTCGTAGCATCCGCTCGCGATAAACACCTTAAGGTTTTCATTCACCGCTATTGCCTCTCGTAAGGTGTGAGACACATCGATGAATCCCTGCTCTTTCGTCAACCCGGTACTCCAGTCCCAGGCCCTGTTTACTTCCTCATTTAAGAACTCATAGGCAACATCGCTCTCAAACTTAAGCTCTTCCCGAACGTATGCATTCATCGCACTAGAAAAAGGACCAAACAATCTATCGAGAGCGGGATCATAGGTAGGTTGTAGCTGAGAAGGGTTTGGTTCAATCCCTACCATGGTGGTATCCATTCTCCCCACTATCTGACCCTTATCTTTCAGGAGATTTTTGGTAAACTCCGACCAGCTTATTCTGAAATTGTAGTGTGAAATCAGATCTTCTGGCAGGCTGGTATAGTTGTTCATTTCGTGGAGTAGTTTTTTTCTTTCCTCTTCAAGCAGATTCTCACCTTTGGCCAGTGCAACCGTATAGGTAGTTATACAAAATGCTTCAACCTCATCGAGTAACTGGGTGAGCTGCTTCTGCTGGAGCGTACTCGGGAGCAGTCCGTGGTACCACGCAGTTGCAGCATAGGTGGGGAAAAAGAGGAGGTAGGGGAGATCATTTGAAGGGTGAAATGAGACAGTATCAAAATCGAGCACCGGAGAAATTAAGATCACCCCATTTAATGCAATTCCATATCGCTGGTGGAGATACCCGGTTAACCCCGACACCCTGGTGGTACCATAGCTCTCACCAATGAGGAATTGTGGCGAAGTCCAACGATTACTCCTGGTCAAGTACACACGAATAAATTGAGCAACTGATTCAATATCCTGCTGGACACCAAAAAACTTTTTTCGTGTCTGTTCGTCATCAGGTATGCTCCGGCTAAAACCAGTCCCGATCGGGTCCACAAACACCAAATCGGTAAACGCAAGCCAGGTGAGCGGATTCTCTTTATACCGAACAGGAGGTGGCAGCGCCCTGCCCTCATCGGTTAAGACAATGCGCTTGGGACCTAAGCCACCCAGGTGCAGCCAGACCGATGCTGCCCCTGGCCCACCGTTAAACACAAAACTTAAGGGCCTCTCGCGCTTTTGTTTATTCTCAAGCTCATAGGCAACATAGCATAGACGCCCCTTCGCACCATCCTTCTCACGGCTCAGAAAAATCTCACCTGCAACTGCTGAATAGTGTAACTTCTTCCCACCAATGGTTATGGTGTGGGTTGTCTTAGAACACTTCTCTTTCTCCTCCTTACCCTCACCCTTTACTACTTTTTTCTCGCCCTCTGTAGCTGGCTGCACCCCACCTTTCTCTTCTGCCCACAAGGGAAGCGTTAAGAGATAAAAGCTTGATGAGAGGATGAGCGTAGAATACCACAATATCCTTTTTAAGTTTTTTCTCATGTTACATTCTCTCCCTACGTACAATTCTTATCCCTCATTGTAAAAGTTTTAATGCCTTTTTTCAACACTTATCTGTGGCCATGGGGTTGAGAATTTTCTGTTGCTCGCTGGTAGTAATATGTTATAAGATTAAGAATCTGCATCTGAAGCTTTTCACGCTGTCGTCTGATTGTTGACTTCTTACCAGACCATAAGAATCATGGCGTTAAAAAAGGTTGTTTTCCAGGAAAGAGCGTTTCCCACGCAGTGCTCCGGGTGCCGGATCTGTGAGCTCGTCTGCTCCTTCACCCACTACAAAATCTTCAACCCCACCCTCTCCCGTATCAGGGTGACCAGCCAGGAGCACGAACTCATCGACTTTCCCGTTACCTGCAGGCAGTGTGCTGATCCCCCCTGTCATGAGGTGTGTCCCACGAAAGCACTGAGCAGAAATGAGTCCGGGGCGAACCAGATAGACCGGGAGCAGTGTATTGGCTGCGGTGAGTGTGTGAGCGCCTGTCCCTTTGGTGCTATGTATATCCCCGCAGGGGAAAAACTTCCCATCTCCTGCGACCTCTGCGGAGGTGACCCCCAGTGCGTGAAATACTGTCCACGTGAGGTTCTCTTCTATGCTACCGATGAGCAGGTAGCGAAAATCAAGAGGGGAAGGTTAGATCCCAGCCAGATGAGCACGCAGGAAGAGGAGTCGAGCAAATGAAAGGCGGATACGCGGGCACTATCCTTAAAGTCAATTTAGAGAAAAAGGAAATCGTAAAGGATGCCCTTGACCCACAGCTCATCAAATTATTCATCGGGGGAAGGGGTATAAACTCCTGGCTCCTCTATAAACAGGTACTCCCTTTAGAAAGCCCCTTTCACCCTCACAATCCGCTCATCTTTGGTATCGGTCCACTCACCGGAACCATGCTCCCTGCGGCAAGTCGCTTCACGGTCACCGCACGATCCCCACTCACCTTCGGACATGGCGATGCCAATGCGGGTGGGTTCTTCGGTCCTGAGCTAAAATTTGCCGGATACGACCACATCATCTTTACCGGGAAGGCACAAACTCCCGTCTATCTTTTTATTGAAGATGACCGGGTTGAGTTGAGGGACGCCCACCACCTCTGGGGCAAAGACACCTGGGAAACCCAAAAGCTCATCAGAGAGGAACTCAAGGACGATGACATTCAAATTGCCTGTATTGGTCCGGCGGGAGAAAAGCTGGTGAGAGTTGCCTGCATCATTCACGGTTTGAAACGGGCAGCCGCCAAGGGGATGGGACCCATTATGGGGTCTAAAAACCTAAAAGCAGTAGCGGTGAGGGGGACCAAGGGGGTGAAGGCAGCTCATCCCGATGAGTTCTTCTCTCTCGCCACCGGAATACTCAAAAACTACCAGCGAAAGGACTTGACCCTTTATGGAACCCCGGTGAGCTTACTTTATGAATTGAAGACAAAGGTGAGCTGGGCTACTAAAAACCTTCAGACAACTGAGTTCCCCGGGCTTAAAAATATCACCCCGGACAGATTTAATGAAACACACCTTCACCGTCTCAAAGCGTGCTTCGGATGCAGCATCTGCTGCGGCCGTACCTACCGGGTGAAAGAGGGAGAATTTCGCGGGCTCTATGGTGAAGGACCTGAGCTGGCTGCCTGCTGGGCTTGGGGGACACAGCCTCAAGTAGACAACCTCGCCGCCATCCTCAAGTCAAACGTGGTAAGCAATAAGCTGGGCGTTGACTGTATCGAAACGGGAGATACTATAGCCTTTGCCATGGAGTGCTATCAGCGAGGACTTCTCTCACGAGAGGAAACCGGAGGGCTTGAGCTCACCTGGGGAAATTATGAAGTGGTGCACACGCTGATTGAGCTCATTGCCCGAAGGGAGGGAATCGGTGAACTGCTGGGTGAAGGGATGCGGATCGCTGCCCAGAAGATAGGCAAGGGGGCAGAATACTACGCACGGCAGATAAAGGGTCAGAGTTTTCCCGCAGAGATGAGGGTTAAACACGGCAGTGTACTGGGGTATCTCACCTCCACCCGGGGTGCTGACCACTTGCGAGGAATTGCGGTAGATGACCTGATGCAGGTCAAGTACATAAGAGAACAGTTTGGAGAGGAAGCACTGAGAGGTGAGGGAATCAAGGGAAAAGGGAAGGCAACCAAGTGGGTGCAGGATATGACTACTATCCCCGATCTTTTCGGTGTCTGTAAAATTTTTTACGTGTTAAGCGCCGCCTATACCGAATTTACCCCCGATGACTTTGCCCGCATGTATACCATGGCTACTGGAATTGAGCTCTCAGGGGAAGAGCTCCTCAAAGCCAGTGAGAGGGTGTATAACATAGAGCAGGCCCTCAATGTGAAGGTGGGAGGTTTCTCAAGAAAGGATGACCAGCTCCCCGACCGCCTCTATGAGGAAAAGGTTGACGGTGGTGCTGCCAAAGGGAAAACCCTGGTGAGGTCAGAGATAGAAGAGCTTCTTGATGAATACTATGAGGCGCGGGGCTGGGATAAAAACACTACCGCACCCACCAGAAAAACACTCGAGGCACTCGATTTAAAGATGATCGCTGTTGATTTAGAAAATCTGCCAGGTTCTGTCAAACAATAATCACCCTTTAAAAAGGGATTAGGCAACTGACATGATAAGGGTTGCTAAACAAAGGGAGGAACCATGCCTGATACTTATGGAACCATACTGAGAGTTGATTTAGGGAAGAAAAAAATCGAGAGAGAACCCCTCCGGGAGGAGTTGAGGAGGCACTATATCGGAGGCAGAGGAATTAACTCGCGACTCCTCTTTGAAGAAGTTGGACCTGAAGTTGAACCGCTCTCGCCTGAAAACAGGCTGATATTCGGTACCAGCCCCCTCTCAGGCACCAAGGCACCATCTACCGCACGATTCACCGTAACTGCCCGCTCCCCCCTTACTGGTATCTTAGGAGATGCTAATGCAGGGGGGCATTTCGGACCTACCCTGAGAATGGCAGGCATTGACCACATCGTCATCAAGGGAAAGTCAGCAGAGCCAGTCTATCTCTTTATTGATAACAATAAGGTCGAACTCCGCCCTGCCCGCCAGCTCTGGGGTAAAAACACCAGAGAGACAGAGGCTGCCATTAAAAAAGAATTAGGGGACAGTAAAATTCGTGTCGCCTCTATCGGACAGGCAGGAGAAAATCTGGTTAAGATTGCCAGCATCACCCATGAAGAAAGGTCGGCTTCGCGAACGGGAGTAGGAGCCGTAATGGGGTCAAAAAATTTAAAGGCGATTGCGGTGAGGGGTACTGGTAAAATAGTTCTCTCCGACCCCAAGGGATTTAATCAGCTTGCCAAGAAAATGCACCAGGAGATGTCGCAATCAAAAGCCTATGATAGTTTCAGAAAATACGGAGGAGCAGCAGGTACCAGCCTCACCGATAAGGTTGGCTTCCTCGCAATAAAAAACTTTAAGCAGACAGGGGGATTTGAAGGAATAGAGAATTTTAATCCTCAAGCCATCGCTGAAAAGTACTATCGCGGGTCAACCGGCTGTTATGGATGCCCGATCCGCTGCGGGAAAAAATTTGCCATTACCAACGGTCCCTATAAGGGAGAGAAGGGGAATAAGACTGAGGAGGGTGCCTTCAGTCCCTATGGCCCGGTATGTGGCAATTCCTATCTTCCTGCTATCTTCAAGCTGAACAATCTGGGGAATCAGTATGGAATCGATCATATTGAGTTCGGACAGGCCATGGCTGTCGTGATGGAGTGGTATGAGAAGGGGATTGTCACCCGAGAGGACCTCGATGGTATTGACCTTACCTGGGGAAATCATGAGGGTATGGTGGAGATGATGAGAAAGGTTGCTCACCGGGAAGGTTTTGGGTATCTTTTAGCTGAGGGGATAGTTGAAGCCGCCAAGAGGATCGGCAGGGGTGCAGAACACTATGTGAGTCACTCCAAAGGGATGGTGATGGCCGGCATTGATATCAGGATGCTCAAAGGCACCGCCTTAAGTTTTGCCACCTCTACCAGAGGAGCAGACCACCTGCGGGGGCTGCCCACCATAGAGTTTTCCACACTGATACCCGGAAGGAAACCGAACCTTGAAGAGGTGAAAGCCAAGTTTGGCAGTGAGGAGGTTATCTACCACACCTCCTACAAGAAGGCAGCAGCGGTCATTCACCACCAGCATGAATCAACGGTGCTCGATATGATGGAGCTCTGCAGGTTTGTGAGATTTGGCACAGAAATCATTACCCCGGAGGCGCTCTGCTCTCTCTACTCAATGGCTACCGGTAGTACCCTGGAGGTGAAAACCATGATGACCGCTGCTGAGAGGGTATACAATCTGGAGCGGGCATTTTTGGTGAGAATGGGGATTACCCGGAAGGATGATACCCTGATAGGCAAATGGGTAGGTGAACCGGTGCCCTCAGGGGCATACAAGGGAGAAACTATAGATAAAGAAAAGTGGGATGCGATGCTCGATGAGTACTATCAGTTAAGGGGATGGGATAAGAATGGCATTCCTACGCCCGAAAAACTTAAGGCACTTGGCTTAGAAGAGGTGAGTGAAAAAATTCATGGTAAAAAATAGTCCATAGATGGATGCAGGAGATAGGTAATAGATGTGGGATGTGAGATTATAGATTGAGGAATTGGGGAATTTAGGGATTGGGGAGTTAAATTTAAACATTGCGGGTTACGCGTTGCGAGTAAAAAAAGGCGTGCACGCTTGTGTAGCTGGCAAGCCTGCAAGCCTTCTGATTAAGATATTCGGATTTCGGATTTACAAGCTTTTATGGAAGACTACCATCAGAGGGCATACCAGTATACCTTCTCCATTATCATACCAGTACTTAATGAACAGAGTTCTATAAACACACTTATCGAACACCTCTACCGTCTTTCCGCTGGTGAACCTCTTGAAATTATCGTGGTTGATGGACACCCCCGCCACACCACCATAAATGTCATAAGCTATAAAAAGGTAATCGCACTCACTTCCCTACCAGGGCGTGCTCTTCAGATGAACCTAGGTGCTGCCAGCGCCCGGGGGGAAATCCTCATCTTCCTCCACGCCGATACCTATCTCCCTGAGAATGGACTCACCCGCATCAGGGAAGTACTGAACGATAAAACCGTGGTAGGTGGCGCGTTTGATCTGGGAATAAGTTCCGATAAGCGCATCTTTAAACTTATCGCCTCAGTGTCTTCGCTCCGTTCTCGCCTCACCAGGATTCCCTATGGTGATCAGGTGATCTTTATCAGAAAGGACTACTTCAACGCGATGGGCGGCTATCGTACCATTCCGCTCATGGAAGATGTGGAACTCATGCAGCGTATTAAAAAACGTGGAGATACCATTTGTATCATTAAAGAGAAGGCGCTCACCTCACCCCGCCGCTGGGAGCGAGAGGGGATTATCTACTGTACGCTGCGAAACTGGTTTCTGGTAAGCCTCTACCTTCTCGGCATCTCACCCAATAGGTTGACTAAATTTTATAAGAAGTTATAGTTAATAATGAGTATGAAGGTTAACATTCTGCTATTGACTTTGGTACTAATCACTTGTGTTACTACCGCCCTGCTCCCTGCACAAGAGCATCTGGTACTTTTCCGTGTGGAGTTCACCACCCTTGATCAGTGGAGACCCCTCTACTTCCCAAAAATAAAGAAGCACTCCTCCTACACCATCCAGTCTGATGGCGAGGTGAGCGTTTTAAAAGCAGAGAGCAACGCCTCTGCCTCAGCGCTCATTTTCAAAAAGACCTTTAATGTGTATGAGTATCCTCTCATTACCTGGCGATGGAAGGTAGAAAATATATATGAAAAAGGAAATGAGAAGACCAAGGAGGGAGATGACTACCCCTTAAGGGTCTATGTCATCTTTGAATATAACCCTACTAACTCGGGATTTCTAGAAAGACTGAAATATGCTTCTGCCAAGCTGCTCTATGGTGAATATCCTCCCCACAGCAGCCTCAACTATATCTGGGCCAATAGAAATCAGGCGGAGAAAATCATTACCAGCAGCTACACCGAGAGGGCAAAAATGATCCTTTTGCAAAGTGGCCCCTCTAAAGTAGGAACCTGGCAGACCGAAGAGGTAAATATTGTAGAAGATTATGAGAGGGCCTTCGGGACAAAACCGCCCGCAGTAGCCAGCTTAGCCATGATGAACGATTCAGACAACACCGGCGAGCACTCTGTCTCATACCTTGATTATATTGAGGTGTACAAAAGTGAGTAACCAGGAGGGAAACTGCCTACTTCTTTTTGCGAAATATCCTGAAAAGGGGAAAGTAAAAAGGCGTTTGGTTCCTCACCTGGGTGAGGAGAAAGTAGTTGAGCTTTATAAAAATTTCATGCTGGATAGTCTCTCCACGATGAACGCATCTGGCGTTGAATTTTATGTATGTGTGTATCCACCTGACTCAAAGGCATCATTCATAGAGTGGCTGGGAAGTGACTACTCTTATCTCCCACAAGAGGGAGAAAATCTGGGTGAGAGGATGAAAAACGGTTTTATCAGCGCCTTTGCCCGCACCTATAATCGGGTTGTCACCATTGGCAGTGACATTCCCAATTTACCTTGTGAGTTTATCAATGATGCCTTTTCACGCCTCACCACAGAAGACATGGTCATCGGCCCTGCTGCTGATGGAGGGTATTACTTAATCGGTTTCACCCGCACCACCTTCTTACCAGAGT
>CAYYOQ010000009.1:12941-20511 GCA_964473235.1 uncultured Thermodesulfobacteriota bacterium
GCTGATGGAGGGTATTACTTAATCGGTTTCACCCGCACCACCTTCTTACCAGAGTCATTTGAGGGGATACCCTGGGGAACGCACACCGTCTTACAGGAAACGCTCAAGGTAGTAAAAAAAAGAAGTCACTCTGTTCATCTTCTTCCCGAGTGGCACGATATTGATACCTATGATGATTTGAAAAATGTGATCAAGAAGAGCAAGGATACACCGTTCCGTCACTCCAAAACGTTTTCGTACCTCGCAACCATTGGTGAAGTACCCAGTGAAGACATTGTATAAAAAACGGCTCATGCTTCTACTCCTCATTGTAACTACCATCGTCTTTATCCGATGTGCCGGCGTGGACCGCTATGTAACCTTTGAAAACTTACAGGAAAACAAGGTTCGCCTGCTGCAGGCTGTAGAAAATAACTACTTCTTATCCGTCGCAGGATACATAGTACTCTACATCGCAGTGGTCGCCTTCTCCATACCCGGAGCAACGGTGCTGACCTTAAGCGGTGGCTTTCTCTTCGGCGCACTCTTAGGTACCCTCTATGTGAACGCAGGAGCAACCACGGGAGCAACTCTCGCCTTTCTTTTTTGCAGGTACGCAGCAGGTGACTGGATTCAGGAGAAATACCTGGATAAGCTCATTACCTTTAATAGAGAACTTTCCGAGAACGGGTACCGCTACCTACTCGCCCTAAGGTTAATCCCCCTCTTCCCTTTCTTCCTGATTAATGCGGGAGCAGGGCTCACCAAAATTCCTTTACGGACATTTGTCTGGACTACCTCGTTGGGTATCCTCCCCGGCTCCTTTGTGTATGCCTTTGCCGGCAAGCAACTCGGTTCAATTGAATCAATGGGAGATATTTTTTCAACAGAAATCCTGATAGCTTTTTCACTTCTGGCACTGCTGGTACTCGTTCCGGTGGTGGTAAAGTATAGTAAACGAAAGAGGACTATGTAACCATGTTCCATTTCACCTATCCACTTTCCAGGAGGACTCACTATGAACACTAATGCTCATCAGCATACTAATGGAAACACTTCAAAACCAACCCTGCTTTTCGTGTACAATGCCGATACGGGATTATTCAGTGTAGTCACCGACTATGCCCACAAAATACTCTCACCCAAAACCTATCCCTGTAATTTGTGCGCCATTACCTATGGGAGTATAGGCATGAACAAGCAGTGGAAATCATTCATCGCGCAACTCACCTTCCCCATAGAATTTCTTCACCGTGATGAATTTATCAAACAGTATGAGACAATGAAAGACACACCTCTTCCGGCTGCCTTTCTGAAGAAAGGAGAAACCATTACCTCTTTCATTACCCACGATGAAATAAATGCGTGCACCGTGGTTGAGGAGTTAATGACGCTAGTAAACAAGAAACTCTCAATGAGTAACTAGCATAGGGAGATGATTGCGGTGGGAAAGAGAGAATCGAAAGGAAGCATACCTAACTTTCTAAGGCTTGAACATCAAAAGGTCCCCATCTACCTTAATGCAGAACTGCCTGACTGGTGTATACCGAACAAAAGGAGTGATACCATTCTCCACTGCTTAGTAAAGGGAGGATCGCTCTGGGAAGCAGCACAACTAGACTGCCGAAACTATGGCGGTTCAGTAAGTGAGTCCCTCTTTCAGATTGAAACACTGCTAAAACGATTTGAGGGAGCGAGGGGAAAGCCTTACCGAGGACGCAGTGCCTACCATACCCTTACCCAGCTTAGAGAGTGCTGGTTTCACCTCACCAACCGGTGTAACTTAAACTGTACCCACTGTATGTTCTGTTCCAGTCCCCGTGAGCCCCAGGGACTGAGCAAGAAGGACGTTTTCTCCGCGGTTAACGAAACGTACTCGCTTGGCTGCCGCATATTCTATTTTACTGGTGGAGAGCCATTTGCCTATGAAGATTTTACCTCACTGTGCGATGAGCTGCTCACCTACAGAGATACCCATCTGGTAATCTTAACCAATGGGCTTTTCATACCGTTGCACCGCAGCTGGCTCCCGAAGCTAGAAAGAGACCGGGTCCACTTTCAGGTAAGTGTAGATGGTGTTAAGAAACACCACGATGCACTCCGAGGAAAGGGAGCCTTCGATAAGGTAGTGGCATCACTTAAACTTTTACAAGAGATGAAGTGTCACACCAGCCTTGCCATGTCGGTGTTAAGAGAGAACGTTACTGATATGCACAGGATAGTTGAAATGGCTGCTTCCCTTGGGATTGGCTATGTTCACTACCTCTGGTTCTTCCAAAAAGGGAAAGGTAGTCATAAGAAGTCCCCTCCGATACCCACTATTGTGAGAGAACTCCTACGAGCTCACCGAAAGGCTGAACGCTATGGTATCCGTATCGATAATGTTGAAATTATTAAATCGCAGGTATTCTCCCTTCCTGGAACACGATTTGATTTGAGCAACGCAGGCTGGGAATCAATAGCAGTTGACCCGGAGGGGAAGCTATACCCCTCCCCCGCGCTGGTAGGCGAGAAGAAGCTAGTGGCAGGGCACATCAGTGAGGGTATAGAAAAAGTATGGAGGAAAAGTCCTGTGCTTACGCGTGTGCGCAACGCATCACTCATCGACCACATACGCTATCGAGAAAACCCCCTACGATTTTTGATCGGAGGAGGTGATATCGATCACAGTTTTATCCGCGCAGGAACGCTCACCGGTCACGACCCCTACCTTGAGTTATACAATCAGATCTTACTCGCTCTTCTCTCAGAAGAGCGGAAGCGGCCCCACTCGCACCATACCGTGAGTCTCCTCTCTCGGATGGGAGAACGGGTGTATGAGTGCGGTGAAGGCTGGGGAGAAAGTGTATTTACCCACTCTAATTGCGTGTTATCTTTGCCCGGTAAAGATGCGCACTCACTAGTGCAGTCTTTTTACTCCGCAGTGGCTAACGTACCTGCGCAAGAGATTGCAAACCCTGTGCACTATGATGAGCAAGAGATTGTTCACATCCCCGAGGAATCCCGCATAAGAAGCTATGGGTGCGGGAGCCCGGTGCTCGACTGTGAGCTTAAGCCCGGGGAGACACTGGTGGACCTGGGGTGCGGAGCAGGGGTAGAGTGTTTCATTGCGGCGAAGAAAGTAGGACCCGAGGGAAGGGTGATCGGCATCGATATGGCTGATGCGATGTTGGCACTCGCAGAGAAATCGAAGCAAAGAGTCACTGCACACCTTGCCTACGATACTATTGAATTCAAGAAGGCATATCTTGAGCAGCTCCCCCTCGTGTCGAATACTGTCGATGTGGTCATCTCCAATTGTGTAATTAACCTCTCACCCGATAAACGCACAACCTTTGCTGAGATATCCCGCATCTTGAAGCCAGGAGGGAGGATGGTAATCTCGGATATCGTATACGATGAAGATATTCCGCTTGCTATCAAATATAATGAAAAGCTTAGAGGGGAGTGCATCGGAGGAGCATTTAAGGAAAGTGAACTTTTTGCACTGCTAGGTGATCTCAATTTTGAGGCAGCTACCGTAAAAAAAAGATTCCTCTATCGGGAGGTCAAGGGACACAAATTTTATTCAATTACCTACGCTGCCATGAAACCACAAGGTGCTGCAAAAAAAGAGCTCATCTACCGCGGTCCCTTTGCGGCTCTTATTACAGATGAGGGAACCGTCCTTAGAAGAGGAGTGAAGACTGGGGTCGCGCTCTCAGCCGGATTTCACCTCGATGAGTCAGTGTTCGCAGTTACCAGGAAGGGAGAGGTAGAAAACGTTGCGCAGGAGGTAACTTGTAAGTGCAGCGCACCATCCACCCACCTTACCAGAAAATCTCCACGGGTAAAAAATCCTGCAGGGAGGTAAGCGGAGAACTATTATCCCCGCTGCTGTCAGAGAGACTGTTACCTTGCGCTTGAGGAAGCATCCCGCCTGAGTACCTCCGTACTCGGTCTCACCCTTCGGGCTAACGCGCCTTTACTGTGCACACAGCACTCACAAAACAAACAATGTATAAAGGACGCCTGCCCGCTCTGGACTACCACACCTGCATGTTGCTGACTTCACCCACGCGTTACTCCCCTCATGAAAGGCGCTGCTAATAACAGACGCACCAGGAACGTGTCAAGCACCACAAGGCTTAGATTGTTAATCCATCGTCTGCGTTTGGAAGTGGTGAGCATCCGACGTGGGTAGGTCAGCTCCCAAAGAGAAAAAAGGATAAGCAAACTGAGGAAGGCACTCAACCTTATGGTGGCTTCATCGCTCATGAGTGAAGGTGGTTATCGCCAGAGAAGAGTTAATCGGCGAGAAATGCGTTTCGAATCCTCTCCATACGCCTGCGATTGATACCCCAATCATAGTAACCAAGCCGAGAAGAGGATCTAAAATGAATTATCTTCTTTTCATCATCAAGGTAATATTCCACATCATCTACGTAGCGAAAGAGGGCAGAGGTGCACTCCGCATGAATATAGTCATCCCTTGTGCTAACGATTTTAGTTCTCTTCATTGAGCCAAGAATAGTAACAAGTTTCTCCCGCGCCTCAGCCTGAGTGGTAGTGTAAGAGAGGGGCTCTGTTTTGTGTGCTGCATCACCACTCTGGGTTGATACACAGTGAGGTGCATGAGGGCAGAGAGCAAGTCTTCCATCAGTCACTCCCAGATTTTTAGGCATTGTGGCTGAACACCCTATGAGCAGTAACACTATACCTACTCCGAATGCATGTACTGCTTTCATATCACTCCCTCCCCTGTCTTTTTCCTATCGCCGATTACGTGAAATAAAAAACCTTTCCCCAGGTAGGATGCCTTAATAGCTATGCATTCGTGCTCTTAAGAAAGCACCGACATCCTATAGGAAAGGTAACATATTGAGGAGTAAAGTCAATCAACCTCTATCTATATCCGTGGCTTTGCCTTTTTAGCTTTGGGTGAGGTAATTTCCTCGCACCTCCCTTTTTAAGAATTTCTCGTTGAGTCCAATCCCTCTTACTACCACTCCTCTCCTTCCAAGAAGTAGTCGATGAGCACGGTAACATTTAAATACTGACCCTTTTTTATCAAGGGTACACACCATTTCTTATCAGGGGAAAATATGATCACTGCCTGCCTAGTACACGCAGACAGGTAACCCTGACCATTCTCAAAGTCTCCACTTGGAAAAGAGACTTAAATACATTTCCTTTAGTAGATTTAAAGGTTTCTTCCCTTACCTTTTTTACCCACGCCTTTTACCTGCGTACCCTAAACTCCCGCATGTTGCGTCTTGCTTAGTGTTTCGGTTCGCAATTATCGCAAGGTATTTTGAAAGAATTTCTATGGGCAATGGCTTACTCATCACTAAGTCCTGAGTAAATAAACCCGAAAGCGAATTTATTAATCGAAGGACTTAGTGGTATAGCCTGCGGTAATTTTTATTGACGCGCTGTAAGTTATTTCCTATACTTATTCCTTCAAAACGCACGCTCTTATCAACTTACTATCAATACCAATGCAATCCTAAGGGAGACTTTTTGAGCGAGTGTGATGATCACAAGGGATCACCGGGCGTGCAAGGTGTGTCCTGGTGTCTCCGAGGGTTGCCTTAGAGGTGTGTCGTGGATCAGCAATTAATGAGCGGAAACACTGCCATAGGGGAAGCAGCCATTCAAGCGGGATGCAGGTTTTATTCTGGTTACCCCATTACTCCTCAAAATGAATTGCCAGAATACATGGTAAAAAGACTATTTGAAGTGCCAGGAGGAATTTTTATCCAGGCTGAAAGCGAACTCGCTGCCATCAACATGGTGCTAGGAGCAAGTGCGGCAGGAGCCAGGGCAATGACTTCATCAAGTAGCCCCGGGATCAGTCTCAAACAGGAAGGTATTTCCTTTTTGGCCGCGCTGGAACTCCCTGCGGTTATCGTAAATGTGGTAAGAGGGGGGCCCGGCTTGGGGAATATAGCACCAGCTCAATCTGATTATTTCCAAGCGACGCGCGGTGGCGGTCACGGCGATTATCGAACCATAGTGCTGGCGCCATACTCAGTACAGGAAATGGCAGACCTGACTGCCCTGGCTTTTGATCTGGCTGACAATTATAGGACTCCGGTGATTATATTAGCAGATGGGATGCTGGGGCAGATGAGGGAACCGGTGCGGATACCATCCAAGAAGAGAGAAAAAAGTCCTGCCAAAGATTATATTCTCACCGGTGCCAAGGGAAGGCCCGCACGGCTGGTTCGCTCTCTTATCTTAGATCCTAAAGTAGAGGAGGACCACAACTGGAAACTTTTTAGAAAATACATCAGGATTGAGCAAAGTGAAGTTCGCTTTGAGACCTCGCTTCTGGAAGATGCCGAAATGGCAGTGGTAGCTTACGGCACTGCTGCACGCATTGCCAAGGGAGCCATTAAGCGTTTGCGAGAGGAGGGCCTTAAAGTGGGAATACTTCGTCCCATAACGCTCTGGCCTTTTCCCGCAACTATTATTAGAGAAACAGCCAAGTATCTTCATGACTTTTTTGTTTTTGAAATGAGCACCGGACAGATGGTTGAAGATGTCAGACTCGCTCTGGAGGGTAAAGGGCGCATTCACTTCCACGGGAGACCAGGGGGTGTTATCTCTACTCCTGCAGAACTGTCTCGAATAATTGCACGTCACTACCATCAATCAAAGAGGAAAAGAGGGAGATAAAGAAGATAACCTGCCGGAAGCTGCCATTATCAACGGCTTTTTAATTGCACGGTATTGAATACGCTGTTTTTTATTCAATTAACTTGAAAGATTTTTACTTATACTCGTAAAATCCTCGCCTGGTTTTTCTACCCAGGTGACCGGCTTCGACCATACTCGCAAGCAGGGGGCATGGCCTGTACTTGGGGTCTTTGAAACCGTTATACAGCGCCTCTTGCATGGATAACACCACATCAAGACCAATAAAGTCAGCTAATTCCAGAGGTCCCATGGGATGATTCATGCCAAGTTTCAGGGCGGCATCGATCTCCTCTTTTGTAGAAACGCCCTCGTAAAGGCAAAAGATTGCTTCATTGATAAGAGTCTGAATAAGGCGACTTGTCACAAAGCAGGGGCTATCAATTGCAGTGATGGGAGTCTTACCCATTTTTAAAGCAAGGTTCTTAACGATGTGATAGGTTTCATCTGATGTGGCAGGAGTCTTAATGATCTCCACCAGTTTCATTTTTTGGGCAGGATACATGAAATGCATGCCCACCACTTTTGCAGGTCTCTGGGTGATATTGGCCAGTTTGGTAATCGATATCGAGCTCGTATTAGTACTGAGAATGGTATGCGGAGGACAGATTTTGTCCAGATTGCAAAAGATGTCTTCTTTAACGCTCGCATTTTCAACGGCGGCTTCGATGACGATATCTGCCTTTTCAAGATTCTTCAATCCCCTAGAGAACGTTAAATGAGAGATTATCTTATCTTTTTCTTTCCGATTTATCTTGCCAAGCTCTATCGCTCGATTCAGGCTGGTATCGATCTCTTTTTGGACTCTTCCTATTGTTTCTTCATTATTCACCACCACCACCACCTTAAATCCCGCTTGAGCTGAAACCTGTGCAATACCCGTTCCCATTTGTCCGGCGCCGACTACACC
>CAYYOQ010000010.1:0-15329 GCA_964473235.1 uncultured Thermodesulfobacteriota bacterium
TTCCGCCAATCATGCACTCCTCAGAAGACCAACTATCAAACCTTAAAATCCTATCTTCTTCTCAACTTCTCCAGTTCCTTTCAGAGATCTTTTTACCTGTTTGGTGTTTCAACTTTTGGGCGTTTGTTTTAATAGCAAGAAGTGTTAAATCTTCTTGCATAAACCAGCACCACAATATCTTGAAATTTTGGTAAAGTTTAAGTTGATATGAATCGATTTTATTTATATGTTGTTTATTGTGAATAAGACAGGCTGATCAGAAACAAATAAATTAATACACATCTTTATTGTTTTGTGAAATCAATCATGAATAAACCTAATAAAAAATAAGGTATAAATCTAAAGAGGGTGAGAACTTGAAAAAATACCGGAATAAAACACCTGAGGAAGTAATCAGGCTTGTAACAACAGAAATTATAGAACGAGCTATTAAATTAGGTCGTAAAAAAAACCGCTCAATTTTTATCAGTAAGACATCCGGCGGAGAAGGTATCGATGTTCAAACTCTAAATCCCAAAACAAAAGAAGGCAGGGAAAATTTAGAAAATTTTCTCACTCCTGTAAGAAGGCATTACACATTTTCCGGTTTGGGTTCGCATGAAGAACCTGATGCAATTAATTGGAGAATCCTCAACCTTCCATATGGCCGCAGAATCTTGTTGGTATTTCAGGTTATGGTTTCATTGCTCTTGAAAGGTACTCCTGCAAAAAACAAATTTTACAGGTGGATGGGAGTACATGTAGGTAAAGGGTCTGAGATAATGCAGCTGGTCTGGTTAGATCATTTCCGTCCGGAGCTTATTTTTATAGGTGATAACACGCTGATAGGAGCTTTCACCCGGCTCACTGTTCATACTTATGAAGGATCAGGTAAATTCCGTTACGGTATAATTGAAATAGGTAGCAATTGTAAAATCGGCGCTGGAACGGGAATGGGTCCGATTCAAATTGAAGACAATGTGAGAACGCTACCAGGAGCTACACTCTCACCTTATTTGTCAAGAATCAAATCCGGGTCGGTGGTTGGATGGAATCCGCCGAATGTTAAAGAAACGAAAATGAAAATATTATGAGTTAATCCATAAATTTATTTGCCAGTCTATAACAAAAGGCTATATCTACATGATATTTTAAATAAAAAAAGGTTAAAGATATGTCAAAAGCAGTCAAGAGGTACAAGCCCGAAATTAAGATGCGTAAACCCAACTTTTAATGGGTACAATAGGGGAAAATCAGTTGCTACTGCATTTCACAGTAACACGCGTTCTCTAATAGTAACTTTCTCAGGAAACTAAAAACCCCTAGTATTTTACCCCCTTAGAAATAGAAAACGCCTCTATATTGTGGCCTGCACAAACAGCATAAAAGTTTAACTTACTTGCCATAGTCTCAACAATAGCAATATCAAATTTATAATCTTACACCCCACCCCCATTTCCCAACTCCTTCTCCGGCCTCTCATTCAGTCACCTATCCAGAACTTCTTTCATCGTCCAGTAGGTTCCCCTCTCGTTTTTAGCGATAGGAGCTCCATCCTTTACAAGAATAATCACCTGATCTTTTGACACCCCTAAATATTCGGCGATCACTTTTTTGGTGAAGAGAACCCGCTCTTTGCCAATCATCAAATCCTCAGAAGCACAACTATCAAACCTTAAAATCCTATCTTCTTCTCAACTTATCCAGTTCCTTTCAGAGATATTTTTACCTGTTTGGTGTTTCAACTTTTGGGCTTTTGTTTTAATAGCAGAATCTGCAGTAAAAAGGCATAAGCTTACAGGCCCTATATATATTTTGCTGCTTCCCTTTTTTTTCTTTTTAGCATCTCCTCCGTCTAATTAGCCCATCTTTTATATTGCAATAGTTGTGCATATGTTATACTATCGTTATTGTTTTTTGAAAAAAAGGCCTTTCCAACACTGCGTGTAGCTGTTGACTTGTAGAGGTGTCCTGTTAGCCTACTGCTTACTCTTTGCGGGGAAACAAAATTGCGGGGGTTTTATAAAATTTATTGGAGGGAGTCATGAAAAACAATTGCATTGAAATTTCCAGCAATGTCCTTAAAAAGTCGCTGCCTGATGTGGCCTGTAATTCAGTAGAGAATAATTTTTTTGTTTTCTGGGCCGCCGCCCCGGGCGAAGAAAGCCAAACTGCAGATTACTTTATTTCCGGACAGAAAATTTCAAGCTCTGGAGAGGCGCTGGGCGCGCCTGTTGAAGTGGTGAAAACCGAAAACATCGTGTTGCTGCCTCGCGTGCTGTACAACCCGAACAAAAATCAGTACCTGGTGATCTACTGTTTGGGGGAAAGCGCTTTCAATATTCGGGGCGTTATCCTGGATGCGGACGGTAAGGCTGTGGGGGAGCACTTCAAGGTTACCGATGTGCCTTCAAACCAGTTTCATTACACCATGGCATTCAATTCCAAAAGAAATCAGTTTTTTATAACCTACAACGACAGCAGGAACGGACCCAATAATGTTTTTGGAGTTATTTTAGATGACACCGGCGCGGTAGTGAAAAAAGAATTCATCATCAGCAATGCGGTAGGGCATCAGGTGAACCCCGTGGTCTGCTACAACCCGAAGGATGATACCTACCTTCTTAACTGGGAGGATTTCAGGGCTCACGGTGACAGCCTCCCTGCCCTTGAAACGCTCGAAGTCATGACTGATATCTACGGTGCGCTGCTCGCCGCAGACGGCACCGTTCTGGTCAATAATATCGCCATGTGCGTTGATGCCAACGGCATTAATGGTGATCAGCGCTTTAACGGTATAGCCTACAACTCGAAAACCAATCAGTTTCTGGTCAGCTGGACCGATACCCGCGACAGCCTGCACAACGTCGGTATTATGGGCAGAATCGTGAAAGCCGACGGCTCCATGCCTGCGGAAGATTTTACCCTGGTTGATGCGCCCGGCGCACAGATGATAAGCCATACCCGGTATGTGCCGCAGGATGATAAATACTTTATCGCCTTTGAGCGCGACCTTAATGATTTGGATAAGTTTTATTTTAAGGACATTACCGCGCATCTGGATATAGCGGCCATGTGGCTTGATGCCAATGGTCAGCCCGAGGCCGACATGATCGATATTTTTAGCGGTGACGGGAATCAGCGCTTCGTGCGCTTTGCCCATAGCGCCAAAAGTAACACTTTTTTAATGGTCTGGCAGGGTGATTTTCCGGGCGTGTCCGATTCAGTAGAGGGCCATATCATGAGTGCCGGCGGCAATATTGTGGGTAAAATATACAAAAAGTAATCTGCCCTGATTCATGTACAACAAAAGGAGCGGTGAAGACCGCTCCTTTTGTATGCTGCAATGGTACTGCCTACAGAGGTTGCCCTGCAAACCTTTAAAAGAAAATAGAACCGTTCCCCTTTTTATTCCTAGTGGCATGATCCGACGATTTTTTTTACTGACCATTCTTGCCATAGTCTTACCTATAGCAATATCAATTTTACAACTCACCCATCAAGTCCATTTCCCAACTCCTTCTCCAGCCTCTCATTCAACCATCTATCCAGAACCTCCTTCATGGTCCAGTAAGTTGCCCTCACATTTTTCCCGATAGGAGCTACCTCTTTTATCAAGGCAACCACCTGGTCTTTTGAAACCCCCAGGTATTCAGCGATCACTTTTTTGGTGAAGAGATACCCGCTTTCCACCAATCATCAACTTCAAGCATGAAGTGAAGTTTCGCGGGCGCCAGCCTACTGCTAGTTGTGCTTACAGTAATCTATTGACTTTTTTAACTATTATGATTAGTTTGCTAGATAACCTCTAGATGTTTTATACTCATTAATCTCATGGGGAGCTTAAAAAAGTGTCAGAAAAGATAAAATCTACCATTGCGCTGCTAGCAGGTTCCCTCTTCATACTATGCGCGGTGGGGTACCTGGTAGTTCAGCTCTTTTCACTTAACAGAAATATGAACCGGGTTGTATCAATGGATATCCCTTCGATCAAAACCACGCTGGAGAAGAGCGCCGAAAAGGCTGAGAGTATCAAAACAGATATCAGTGGTATTTCTGATAAAATAAATGACTACTCAGATCGCACTCAGAGCATTACCCAGATAGAAAAAGATGTCGGGGTGATTGCCAAGAAAATTACTGAGGAGGTAGCAACTGATCTCAATCGAATTGAAGGAGAAAGTGCTCAACACGTGGATGCGGTGAGGATGCTCTCAGAAAAGATAGACACCCTCTCGCTGCAGTATGTCAAATTCTTCAGGCTTGCGGAAGATAAGATTACTGTTTCCATACCGCCTAAGTGGATCGACGCGCTACCCCAACGTGAGGGAACTATCTTCTCCCTGGGGTTGAGTCCCTCAACCTCAAAGCTCACCAACGCTCAGCAGGCCGCGGTTACCCAGGCACGCGTAAATCTCGCAACCCTCCTGGAGAGCAAAACCATCAGGGCCATGGGACGGATCATTGCGTCAGCGGGTAAAACTCCTCCCCAAAGTATTGATGACTTCTCTGAACAGTTTAGAGCACAGCTAACCAAGGCCATTGATGAACTTCTGGAGGAGAGTCAGGTGGAGAGCTACTGGGTTGGCCCGATGGGCTATGTCTATGCACTGGTCTCTTTCCCTTTAGACCGGGGCATTGAAGGAACAAGATTTGGCATGCTCGTTGATACCTTAAAACTCATGCACCAAAGTATTACGGGTTCTCAGATGAAGGATTTTGAAAGGCAACTGAAGGTAGAACTCCTCAAATGAGTTGGCTCATTAATGTTCCCTTTTCCTGACCGCCTGGGCGTGTCCATCGAGACCTTCCATATGCGCCAATAGCTTCACCTCACTGCTCACAGAACGTAAGGCTTCCCTTGAATAAGAAATGACACTCATCCTTCTCATAAAATCGTCCACACCCAGGGGGGAGAAGAATCGTGCGGTGCCTGCGGTCGGCAGGATATGGCTTGGCCCTGCCAGATAATCACCCACCGTCACCGGTGAGTAGTTTCCCAGAAACACCGCACCTGCACAGCTAATCATAGGAAGCACCTTCTCTGGTGAACTCACCATTAACTCCAGATGCTCAGGGGCAATTCTTTCAGCAAGCTCAACCGCTTCCTTAATATCGTGTGCCACCATCATTACGCACCTGCGGTTAATGGAGTGCGCTGCAATCTCTCTTCGAGGCAGGGTTTTGAGCTGTCGTAGCACTTCAGCTTTTACCTTTCCAGGAAAAGATGAATCAAGGGTAATCAACATGCAACACGCCTCCTCGTCATGTTCCGCCTGGGCGAGTAAATCGGCTGCGATGAACGCTGGTTTTCCACTTTTATCAGCAATAATCAAAATCTCGCTGGGACCGGCAACCAAATCCAAGCCCACTTCTCCATACACCAGGCGCTTGGCTGTCTCAACGTATCTATTGCCAGGACCGACAATCTTATCAACTCTGGGAATGCTCTCAGTTCCATAGGTAAGTGCCGCAATCGCCTGTGCACCACCAATTCGGTAGATACTATTCACCCCCGCAATTCTAGCCGCAGCCAGTACCTGTGATGATGCATTGGGTGACACCATCACCACTTCACCTACCGCAGCCACACGCGCAGGTATAGCACTCATCAATACCGATGAGGGGTACGCTGCTTTCCCCCCCGGAATATATAATCCCACCCGTCTCAAGGGGCGAATGAGCTCAGTAGCCACTTCCTCTCTTTCTCGCTCCTTTACCACAAAACGTTTCAGTTGATTCTTATGAAACTTCTCTATTCTCCGAGCAGCACTAAGGAGCGCGTTGAGCTGGTCATTGCTCAGTTTGTAGTACGCATCTTCAATCTCTTCTGGTGTGACCGCTACCCTTCGGGTATCAAGTATGATTCGATCATACATTCTCATGAATCTAAATAGTGCCCTATCCCCCTGTTCCCTTACTGCGCGTATAATAGCCCTCACCTTCTTCTCAACGCTACCCTTTACCTCTTCCCGTCGGCTGATAATTGTGCTGAATTCCTTTTCAAACCCCGCCTCGCCAGTTCTTAAAACTCTTATCCTTACCATAGCATATACCCTATTCTTTAACCCTTTGAATGTCAGCACCGAGCTGGGATAATTTTACCTCCATACGTTCATAGCCCCGGTCTAAGTGGTAGACCCTGCTCACCTCGGTTACTCCCTCTGCCACCAGCCCCGCCAGTACCAATGAAGCGCTCGCCCTCAAATCAGTAGCCATCACCGGTGCTCCGTACAACTTCTTTACCCCATTGACGATGGCCGTGTTTCCCTCTACTCTGATATCTGCTCCCAGCCGTCTCAGCTCTCCCACGTGCATAAAACGGTCTTTAAAGATGGTTTCTGTTACTATACTCGATCCTTCAACCAGGCAAAGGAGCGTCATTATCTGAGCTTGCATATCGGTGGGAAAACCAGGATAGGGAAGGGTCTTTACATCGGTACTTTTAAAAGGGGTGGTCCCCACCACCCGCAGGTTTCCATTCTTCTCAGTAATTTTTAAACCAATCTCTTCCAGCTTTTCGATGAGCGCAGTGAGATGGGTAACGTTGCAATTGAGGAGAGTTACGTCCCCTTGGGTAATCCCGGCCGCAACCATATAGGTGCCTGCCTCAATGCGATCCGGCATGATAGTATGTTCAATGGGATGCACGTGTGCAACCCCCTCTATGGTAATGACATCTGTTCCCGCTCCCTCAATGTGCGCCCCCATTTTTTTTAATGCCGATGCCAGCTCCTCCACCTCAGGTTCCTTGGCAGCATTTTCCACTACGGTTGTTCCCTGGGCGAGGGTAGCAGCCATCATAATATTCTCGGTACCGGTGACCGTAGAAAGATAAAAGTACACCCGGGCGCCTTTGAGTTTTTTGCATTCAGCGACGATGTAGCCACGCTCCAGTTTGATTGTAGCCCCCATGCTTTCAAGGGCTTTCAAATGCAAATTAACCGGACGTGGTCCAATAGCACATCCTCCCGGAAGTGAAACCTTTGCTCTCCCCATTCTGGCAAGGAGAGGACCGAGCACTAAAATGGATGCCCTCATGGTTTTTACCAGCTCATAAGGTGCCCTATACGAACGCACTTGAGAGGCATCTATCTTGAGGATGTCTTTTCCTTTAACCTCGACGCCTAACTTTTCCATCAGTTTTATAATAGTGATGATATCTCTCAAGGTAGGAATATTGGAGAGGGTAGTACACCCCTCGGTTAATAAGCATGCCGCAATGAGAGGGAGCGCAGCATTTTTGGCACCACTGATCTTTACCTCTCCTTTGAGCCGTGTGCCACCGTTGATAATGAGTTTGTCCATAGCGCCCCACCAAAACTGGATTATTTACAATAAGTGGTGATTATTAATGAGGAAATACTTCTTGAATTACACGCATAGGGTTCAAGGGGAAACATTCAAAACCCCTTCATGATGTTACACACCTGAATCACTGTACCCTTGAATCCTAGAACCCTTAGCATATCTCACAAAACGTCAGTGACTGTGATTAAATCCTAAGGACTATAGTATGTCAAATTAAAAATAGCTATTTCTTTTGCGCTTTGACCACCCTCGGTATTCCTGCGAGGTCTTTCACCGAGAGTACCTGAATGAAATCACCGGTGTCCTTAATCATTGCTGAAACTACCTCGGCCTGCCCGCTCCCCACCTCTAATAATAACCAGCCTCCTGAACCCAGAAGTCTCCCTGCATCTGGTACGACTGCACGATAGAATTCTACACCATCGTCTCCTGCTACCAGGGCGGAGTACGGTTCATACTGAGCTATTTCAGGTGCCACCTTTTCCCAGTCGGCTGTTGAAAGATAGGGTGGGTTCGATACCACCAGATCAAAAAAGTAGTTCTTCACGGTAAGCGCGTGTAAATAGTGTGCGACCACAAATAGAATGTGAGATTCTCCTTTGTGCAGTAGGGAATTTTCTTTTGCTACCGTTACTGCCTCTAGAGAACTATCGGTGGCGATAAGAGAGAGCGTGGGTATCTCGTGTGCAATGCTCACCGCGATAATACCGCTTCCGGTTCCCACCTCGAGCATCCGGACTGGGTGTCGTCTTTTCGCGAGTGCCCTCCCCTCTCGTACTATCTCCTCAACAAAGGTTTCTGTTTCAGGGCGAGGAATAAGTACCGCAGGGGTAAGCTTAAACTGAAGAGAGTGAAACTCTTTACCTCCCATGATATAGGCAACTGGTTCTCTCCACTTCCTCCTCTCTACAGACCGCAGGTAGCTCACCCTTTCCTCCTGGTTAAGACATCTCCCACGAGAGAGGTAGATCGTTGTCCGATCGAGATGGAGGCAATGAGCAAGCAGCACTTCTGCGTCCAATTGAGGAGTCTCCACGCCACTCGCCTTCAGTTGTTCACTGCCCCATTGGAGTGCGTAGGTGATGGTTACCTTACCCTCGAGCACAAGACATCCTTTTTGATGGTGTATAGAATGATCCTGGAGAACGGAATAAGATCGTGGTGGATACTATGGTGCAACGCCGCGAGGGGCTATAAGAAAGGGAGCGCACATGCGTGTTTATGATGAGAAGATGTGTGGATCTTTTAATGCTTCAGTTTGATAGTGGGTAGTAAGTTGGTCGAGCACTTCCTCTAAATCTCCCTCCAACACATTCTCCAGATTGTAGAGGGTGAGTCCTATACGGTGATCGGTCACCCTTCCCTGAGGAAAGTTATAGGTTCTGATCCTCTCGCTCCTATCTCCACTACCTATCTGGTTGCGACGTTCCTGTGAGATTTGCGACTGCTGCTCTTGCAACGCTTTATCGTAAAGCCGAGCTCGTAGAATTTTCAATGCCTTTGCTTTATTTTTATGCTGTGATTTTTCGTCCTGACAGCTTACCACTAACCCCGTAGGAATATGGGTCATTCTCACCGCCGAATCGGTTTTGTTTACGTGCTGGCCCCCGGGACCTGATGCCCTGAACACATCTATTTTTAATTCAGTGGGATCAATCTCTATTTCAACTTCTTCCACCTCAAGAAGTACTGCAACCGTGACGGCGGAGGTGTGAATCCTTCCCTGTGACTCGGTGGCGGGCACTCGCTGCACTCGGTGAACACCACTTTCATATTTTAACTTGCTGTACACACTCTTTCCCTCAATGAGGACAATAATCTCTTTAAACCCTCCTAAGCCAGTTGCACTGTGGCTCAGCACCTCTACCTTCCACCCCTTTTTATCAGCATGTTTGGTATACATTCTAAACAAATCAGCAGCAAAAATAGCGGCTTCCTCCCCCCCGGTACCCGCCCTGATTTCCAAAATGATATTCTTCTCATCACGGGGATCCTTTGGTAAGAGGAGGATCTTGAGCTTTTCTTCAAGTGCTGTTTTCTCTTCATTGAGGTGGTGTAATTCTGATTTGGCGAGCTTTCGCAGCTCTTCATCGTTCTCGGAGATCAATTGCTCACTTTCCTCTAATTCTTTCAATACCTTTCTGTAGTGCTTATAGGTTTCGAGCAACTCTGAGAGCTCGGAGCGCTCCTTGGCGTACTTCTGAAAGGTCTTTTGATCCCGAATCACCTCAGAATCGCTTAGCAGCGTATCGAGCTGCATACACCTTGTTTCAACTGACTCAAGTTTTTGATACATGGGGATACCTGAACAACGCGTAGAGCAATTGTGTTTATGGCTTTTTCACCTTTGCGTATTTTTTCTGGAATTTCTCAACTCTTCCCGCGGCATCCACGAGTTTCTGCTTTCCGGTAAAGAAACCGTGGCACTGGGAGCAGACCTCTACGTGGATTTCTTTCTTGGTTGAGGTAGTTTTCATCACGTTACCACACGCGCACTTGATAAGTGACTCACCATAGGCAGGATGTATAGCTTTTTTCATCGCGCTCTCCTTTTCTCATCTATACCATTTTTATTTACTCATCGAGGCAAGAAACTCTGCATTGTTTTTTGTATCCTTGATTTTCTCAACGAGGAATTCCATCGCATCAATGGTGCTTAAAGGCTGGAGTACCTTTCTCAACAGCCAAATCCTACTGAGGTCATCAGGAGGTAAGAGGAGCTCTTCTTTCCTGGTTCCAGACCGGTTGATGTCAATGGCGGGGAAAATTCTCCTATCACTCAGCTTTCTGTCCAGATAGATCTCCATATTACAAGTACCCTTAAACTCTTCAAAGATTACCTCATCCATCCTACTCCCGGTATCAATGAGGGCAGTCGCAATAATGGTGAGACTCCCTCCCTCCTCCATGTTTCGCGCGGCACCAAAGAAGCGTTTCGGGCGGTGCAGCGCATTCGAGTCAACTCCTCCTGAGAGCACTTTCCCGCTGGGTGGTACCACGGTATTATACGCCCTCGCCAGCCTGGTAATACTATCAAGCAATATCACCACATCTTTTTTATGCTCGACTAACCGCTTGGCCTTTTCAATGACCATCTCTGCAACCTGTACATGGCGCTGAGCTGGTTCATCGAAGGTAGAGCTAATAACCTCGCCCTGCACTGACCGCTGCATATCAGTGACCTCTTCCGGTCGCTCGTCAATCAAAAGCACGATTAAAATTACTTCGTTATGATTGCTGATGATGCTATTAGCAATAGTTTGCAGGAGAATAGTCTTTCCCGCCCTCGGTGGTGATACGATCAGACCCCTCTGCCCTTTCCCCACGGGTGTCAAGAGATCCATGATCCGAGCTGATAAGCCTTCGCCTTTCGTTGCCAGTTTAAATTTCTCTTCGGGATAAAGGGGTGTCAGGTTATCAAAGAGTATTTTATCTCGCGCGACTTCAGGGTCTTCAAAGTTTACCGATTCAACTTTCAACAGCGCAAAGTAACGCTCTGATTCCTTAGGGGGTCGAATCTGGCCAGACACCGTATCACCCGTTCTGAGGTTGAACCTCCGGATCTGGGAGGGTGAAATATAAATATCATCGGGTCCAGGCAAATAGTTATAATCAGGGGCTCTTAAAAAACCAAATCCATCGGGCAGTATCTCCAAAACTCCTTCACCATAGATCTGCCCATTCTTCTCTAGCTCATTTTGAAGGAGCGCAAAAATCAATTCCTGCTTCCTCATATTGCTCGCACCTTCCATACTCAAACTATGTGCCAGCAAAATCAACTCATTAATCTTTTTCTCCTTTAACTCCTTTAAGTTCATGAACTACTCTCCTTAAAAATGTTTTATGCGTACGCGGTCACCCCTGCGAACGCACCACTAGTCTGTCAATGAACAGGAGAGTAACACTCACCTGCCATCTCACTACTCTCACTCAACTCTTTTTGCTGGTCGAGGGAAAACATTGAAGGTCAAAGGCACTATCACTACTTAAGGAAGGGGTATAAAGAATTCTTTGTCTCACTATTCGCTAAACTCATACCCACGCTACTATAACACGCCACAAGAGATTGAGTATCGTAATTCCACCTTCTTAGTTAATGGATTTACCCAAGGGGAGGATAAGAATTGATAAACCTCTTATGTGTATTAGGAACTCTTACGGGAGGTTTTCTAATAGAGTGTATTACATTATACCAATATCTCCCCACTTCTGTCAAGTGTTTTTTACCTTAGGTGGTCGCGCCCGTGTACACAAATCCACTCACTCACGCCCACTCAGGGGAGCAGGCAGGGAGGATACATAGTTAAAAATGTACTCTACCTTTTCTCTGGTACTCGAGAGTGGTCCTTCATTTTCAATCACAAAGTCTGCGAGCGTTACCTTTTCTTTAAGGGGCATTTGGGAATTAATACGCTGTAGCGCCTCCCCTCTGCTCAATCCATCACGCGCCATGAGTCGTGAAAGCTGTGTTTCCTCGCTCACCTGCACCACCGTGAGCTTATCATACCTTGTATACATGCCGGTTTCCACCAGCAGGGCTGCATCAACGATGACCATGGCCCGGGGATGCTCTCTTTTTATCACCTCTAATTTTTCCTCGATGCGCTTTAGAATAAACGGGTGCACTATGCGGTTCAGGTGGTCACGTTCCTGAGCGTTACTGAACACTCTCTCTGCGAGTTTCGTTCGGTCAATGCACAAGTCGTCCCGTACATACTCATCGCCAAAATGAACTACCACCTGCTGCCAGCACTCAGTATGAGGCGCCATGACCTCTCTGCTCACCTCATCGGCATCAATGACCAGTGCCCCGAGCTCCTTAAATATCTTCGTCACCACACTCTTCCCGCTTGCAATACCACCGGTGAGTCCCACTACGAGCATGTTTCGCCTTCAAGGACGGTGAGCGTTTCGCTCAACTCCTGAGGGAGAGGAGCGTTGAATTCCCGATACTGTGAATCGTGAGGATGGTGAAACCCCAGCAGAGAGGCGTGAAGAAAAGGCCGTGAGAGGAAACCGAGCTTCTCCCGTATCACCTTGTTCCTTATTTGAGATACCATCTTACGACTCCCGTACAGGCTATCGCCCACGACCGGATGGTGCAGTGAAGAAAGGTGAACCCTGATCTGATGAGTTCTTCCCGTATGAATAGAAATCTCCAGTAGGGAGAGCTCGCCATAGCGCCTAAGCACTTTCCATTGGGTGAGTGCGCTCCTTCCCCGGCGTGTGTGTATTGACATTTTTTTTCTATCTTTGCAGTGTCTCCCAATTTCTGTTTCAATGGTTCCCTCATCCTCTCTCATCTGACCGTACACTAACGCCCGATATATCTTTTTTACTGAATGGTTCTTAAATTGCTGTGAGAGTACCTGCTGGGCTCTATCATTTTTCGCCACTACCATCACCCCCGAGGTACCCTTGTCCAGCCGGTGAACGACACCCGGCCTCATCACCCCGCCCACTCCCCTGAGAAAAGAACAGTGCATGAGCAGGGCATTCACCAGCGTACCTGAATAGTTACCTGCGGCGGGGTGTACCACCATACCCGCAGGCTTATTAACCACAATAATCCACTCATCTTCATAGAGAATATCGAGTGGAATATCTTGAGCTTCAACCTCCGGTTCCCGTGGCTCAGGCACTTGTACCTCTACCACATCTCCCTCGTTCACCCGGCGCGCTGCCTTTACTAACGTTTTATTGAGTGTCACCTGGTGGGTATCGATTAACTTCTTTATTCGAGAACGGGTAAGGGGAAGCGCCTGCTCCGAGAGAAAAAGGTCCAGCCTCTTTTTAGTACTTTTTAGATTAACAGTAAACGTATAGGTGTGCATAGTGATGCGCGCAGGGGGTTTTACTAAGGAAAGATAAGGGTGTACTCCTCTCACTCTAACAGTTCTGTATTCCAGTAGGAGAGATCTATCATGGTGAGGAAGGGGAGCCACTCTTTTCGCTTAAAATCCTGCAACGACACCCTGTTCAGAGGTGTCCAGCGTGGCTTATGGGGAGGGGTGAGCAACTTCATGCCTGCCTGCTTGGGGGTTTGCCCTCCTTTCTGCTTATTACAGGCGAAGCAGCAGCAGACAACATTTTCCCACACACTTTTGCCGCCATATGAACGGGGAATAACGTGGTCAATGCTCAACTCATTTCTAGGAAACAAATTACCACAATATTGACAGGTATTCTGATCACGTCCAAAAATGTTCGCCCTGGTAAATCTGACCTGGGTTTTAGGTATACGGTCATACGCTACCAGCATTACCACCCAGGGAATTTTAATAAAGTTGTTTACCAGCCCAATGGCATCTTCCCTGTGGTCTACCCTGAGCTGTGACCAACTCTCGAAGTCAAAGGTCTTATACTGGTTGTCAACTGCCCTCGCTACACCCCGGTAGAGCATGCAAAAGGCGTGTTTTACCGTAGTCACATTCACCGGAAAAAAGGAACTGTTGAGTACTAGTACGTTTGAATTAATCACTGTGTGTGCTCTCTCTCTCTCACCGATGCGGTATAGGATAGTATGCACTATGCTTTATGAAAGTGCGTAGTAAAGATTTTTGGCCACGAGGCATACCCGACCTACCCACTCACAATCTCTTTCAGTGAATCCTCTATGACCCTATCATCCTGCTCACTCACCGTTCGTAAATCAATACGCACCTGGTCTTTATTGATCCGTGCGATAATAGGAGGAGTAACCTTCCTTAAGCGTTGTTCCAATTCTTGAACAGCGACTTTAGTTGAACGGAGCGCAATTACCTTAGTCGGCAATTGTTGGGAAGGTAGTGCTCCTCCGCCAACCTGAGAAAAATCGTCTACCAGCTGAACTTCAATATGGTCAGGAAGTGAGATCTGTAAATTTCTCGTCAGTTCACTAGCCCTTTTTTCTATACTTTCCAGAGGGAGTGTAATCATTCTCAACGTGGGAATCTTCCCACTCACTGTCTCCGGATCTCTATAGAGACGCAGGGTTGTTTCCAGCACTGCGAGGGTTAGTTTATCAATTCTAAGCGCACGATTCAAGGGGTTTTTTTTAAGCTTTTCTAAAATCTGCTTCCTGCCTACAATAACACCGGCCTGGGGCCCTCCCAGTAATTTATCACCACTGAAGGTGATGACGTCAACACCCGTTTCCACCACTTCCTGTACCGTTGGTTCATGAGTAAGCCCGTAACGCGAAAAATCAATCAGACTGCCGCTCCCCAGGTCATTCACCACCGGGAGGTGATACCGTTTTCCTAATTCTATTAATCTGGTGAGGTCAACCTCAGCAGTAAACCCCACAATGCGATAGTTACTGGTGTGCACCTTCAACAGAAGGGCAGTAGCATCAGTAATCGCCTCTTCGTAATCACTTAAGTGGGTTTTATTGGTCGTGCCCACCTCCACCATCAGCGCCCCGCTTCTCTTCATGATATCCGGTATCCGAAAGGAACCACCTATTTCAATAAGCTCCCCGCGCGACACAAGTACCTCTCGACCGCTCGCCAGTGTATTCAAGGCAAGCAGTACCGCCGCGGCATTGTTATTCACCACGAAGGCTGCTTCTGCACCAGTAAGCTCACCGAGAAGCCCCTCCACGTGGGAATAGCGGGAACCCCTCCGCCCCTCTTCCAGGTCATACTCCAGATTAGAATAGGCAAGGGCAATATCTTTCAGATGCGCCATTGACTCCTCGGTAAGCAGAGACCTTCCTAAATTGGTGTGGAGGATTACCCCCGTTGCATTGATTACCTTTTCAAGATGTGGTGTCGCACACGATATAATCTCCTCCTCAAGTGCGCACGCAATAGCCTCTACACTGAGCGGTGTTCCTCCCGCTGCCGGTTCCCGTACACGTAATAGTTCTCTTCTCATCTTCTCTAATTTCTTTTGAATGGACTTGAGCACCACTGTCCTCGAATACCTCTGGAGAAGCTCTTTCACCTGACGAGATTCTAAAATCCTCTCCACCGAAGGTATACTTCTTAACCTCTCGTGCGTACTATATTCTTGAGGTGGTTGTTTCATCTCGTTTCCCCGCGCGTGTTATCACA
>CAYYOQ010000010.1:15429-20375 GCA_964473235.1 uncultured Thermodesulfobacteriota bacterium
GTACTATATTCTTGAGGTGGTTGTTTCATCTCGTTTCCCCGCGCGTGTTATCACAAGCCTTCCCGAGACAGTAGGTGGTCACAACCTCTACCTGCTCTTTCTCCCTTGCTCATTGCACCCACTCTTTTACTACCTTTGATTTTTTAAAAAAGTATAGCCCGCATCCAGTGCTAAGGAGGTTAAGAATAAAAAAGGAAGATAGTAAAGCACATTTTACAGATTTTTCTTTGATTTTCTTCCTCCTCTTTGCTATCCTTACCTTCACCTGCGAGATGCCTCTTTTTTATGGGTGTGGTATAATGTGTCTTTACTCTCTACGATGAGTGCAGGCACTTTGAAAACGTTTCACTCATTCGTATTAAATTTTGTGTGCCTTTAACGCTGGATTTGGGGTATACTACTATACCTTTCACTACTACCTATGCATCGTATGAGGGAACCATGGCAAAAAAAAACCAGAGAAAAAACCACAAAGTAATTAACATTGGGAGCGCGAGGAAAGTAAAAGAGGTAAAAGATTCTCTCAGCTCACTGCTCACCGATACCCGAAAAGTAGCACTCGCTATTCAGGATAAAACCTGTCTCCTTTGCCATACCAAAAAAATGTGTGTGAACCTCACCGGTCTCTGTGCCTCATGCTACGACTCGCTGAGTGCGAAAGAAAAACTGATAGCCGACCGAGAAGCACAACACAAAACTATTGAGATTACCGTGACGGATGATCGCTGGGATGATACCGATGCCTAAGCGCATGCTCCTAGGTATTTCCTTGAGCTTCCCGGTACACTGCTTCAATCTTTCGTTCCCTCTCCTGATGCAACTTCTGCAATTCATCCACTAATTCCTTACACCCCGCGAGCATGATTTTTTTCTCCGCTACTTTAGCCTCATAGTCTCTCTTGATTTCAGCAATCCTTTGCTTCTGGTGGTCAGTAAGTGTTCTTGTCTCTTCTCCCACCATCCTATCAAGCTTTTCCATGGCAATCTCTTTAGAGCTCTTCAACCTATACGACATTACTGGTAACCTCTCTGCGGATATTCTTTGCAGATTTTTTTAGAAAACGCGTTTATCATAATATAAAATAGAGGTAATGTAAACCAGATTAAGTGTTTCCATGTTGACACAGTATGAAAATGTTGCTATTTTTCTCATAAGCTCCTTACGCAAAACTCCTTTGAGGCATTTCATGTATCAGGTTTCTATTCAGACCTCTTTTTCCGCTGCCCACTCCCTGAGGAACTACCAGGGAGAGTGTGAAAACCTCCATGGACACAATTGGAAGGTAGAGGTAACGGTTGCTTCGAAAACACTTGATGAAGCGGGACTCACCATTGATTTTAAAATTTTAAAACAAAAAACTAATGCAATCATCCAACAATTTGACCACCACCACCTCAACGAAATTCCCTACTTTGCCACTCACAACCCTTCGTCCGAAAACATCGCAGCCTACCTCTTTAACCAGCTCAAGGAGTCATTACAAGGCAGCCCGGTTGAACTGGTACAAGTATCGGTGGGGGAATCTGAAACTTCTAAAGCTTCTTACCTCCCTTAAGGGGAATGTTATGGCACATACGCAACTGATGGTTGATGTCCAAAACAGGAGAGACCACCGCAATATTGCTATCAACAAAGCGGGGGTAAAGAGTATCAAATACCCTATCACGGTGCTCGACAAAAAAAATAAAACCCAGCACACCATCGCCACCATCAACATGTACGTTGACCTTCCCTACCACTTTAAGGGAACCCACATGAGTCGGTTTGTCGAAATCCTCAACCACTATCGCCAGGGAATCAACATTAAGAACCTTTCCACTATTTTAGAGGAGATGAAGAAAAGACTCAATGCAAAATCAGCACACCTGGAAATAGAATTTCCCTACTTCATTGAAAAGATTGCACCAGTATCTAAGGCAAAGGGCCTTATGGAGTACACCTGTACACTGTGGGGTTCTCTCAACGATACCCTTGATATCTGCCTCGGGGTGGAAGTTCCCGTGACTACCCTCTGCCCCTGCTCCAAAGAAATGTCTAAGAAGGGGGCACATAACCAGAGAGGGATCGTTTCTATAAAAGTGAGATTTAAAAAATTCCTTTGGATTGAAGAGGTAATTAGGATTGCTGAGCAATCGGCGAGCAGCGAAGTGTACTCCCTCCTCAAACGACCCGATGAGAAATACGTCACGGAGAGGGCATACGACAACCCAATGTTTGTTGAAGATGTCGTGAGAAACGTCGCACAGAGGCTTGAACGTAACCCCAATATTACCTGGTTCAGTGTGGAATCAGAAAACATAGAGAGTATCCACAATCACAGTGCGTACGCCCTGGTGGAAAAGACACTCTGACACCTCCCCCGCTTTCCCTCACCTCTCACCATGAGAGGTACATGCTGCGAGTGATACACTAATGAAGGTTATCTCTTTTGATCTCGATGGTACCTTGGTGACAGATGAGTTCAGCCAGATGGTGTGGCACCAGGGGATACCGGAGCTTTATGTGGAGCACTATGGGTGTGACTATGATGAAGCGAAGCATTTCATCGTTCAAGAATACAACAAGGTGGGAGATAAGGCGCTGGACTGGTACAATATACATTACTGGCTTACCCTCTTTGAGCTCGATGGCAATTGGGAAAACCTATTCCAGAGATTTACCCACCTTATTAAAGCCTACCCCGAAGTTCCCGAGGTGCTCTCATCTCTCCGCCGTGCTTCATACCAGCTCATTATCACCTCAAATGCCGCGAGAGAGTTTTTAGAAACTGAAATAGAGAAGGCTCAGCTTACCCCGTTCTTCGATTACGCCTTCTCTGCGACCTCAGACTTTAGGGAAGTTAAAAAGACCGCTGACTTCTATCAGAGAATTTGCACTCTCCTCCACATCCACCATACCCAGATCATCCATGTTGGTGATCACTTTGAATTTGACTACCTTATCCCTCGCTCGCTGGGGATCAGAAGCTTTTTTTTAGACAGAAAGGGCACAGGCGAAGGCAGCGCCATAGTCAAAGACCTAAGGGAATTTATCAATAAGTTATAATACCACAATGGAATCTACCCTTATCGAGCGCCACAAGAGAGGGACTGTTCTCAGCAAAGGCAACTTCGGACGTCTTAAGGGTCAGCGTATCTTAAATCTCATTAATTACTTAAACTATAATTTCTATCTATCTTATTCTACTATATATTATTTTCGTTAGATTTATTTATGTGGTTTGGTATAGTGAGAGTATGTAATCTGCGTATCAATCATTAACCCCTATGAGATCCCCTACTATGAAAACCATAGACGCTCCTGAAAATATGTTTGAAAGTGCTAGTGAATGTTTATTTATTACCGATCCAGAGGGATCTATTTTAAGAACGAGTCTCTCCTTCGAAAAACTACTGGGATATGAGAAAGACACCTTAAAGGGAATACCTTTCATGGACATCATCCATGTAAGTGAAAGCGTCCGTCGATTCATCACCTTTAATAAGCTTCACCACCTCAGGTATGCGAGTGAAACACCAATGAAAATAAATTTGAAGAACCGCCAGGGAAAGGTGATTTCTGTAATCCTCCACACCTCCTTTAAAAAAGATGCCGGGGGTAGGCTGGTCGAGATTATTGGCATGGTAGAAAAGGCGGTGGAGGATGAGCATACCAAAATAACAGAGGAAAAGACCTGGGAAACCCGGGAAATGTTACAGAGCATACTTGCCAACTCCGGTGATGCCATTTTAGTAGCTGATGCCAAGGGATGTATTATCCTTGTCAACAAAGCAGTGGTACAAATGCTTGGGTATCGCGAAGATGAGCTTATTGGAATGCACCTGGTAGAGCTTACCCCCTTTGAAGGGAAATTCCCCTCCACCACCGGTGAGGAGGTGGTAATTGATGATGAGTACCACCGCTACAATGTTGAAAAAACCATGGAGATGTTTGAAAAGGGAAAAGCAACTAATGTTGAATTCTATTTTACAGGAAAAGATAAAAGAATCATTCCCGTTGAAACTACCCTCTCGCTCCTCAAGGATCAGAGTGGCGAAATACGCGGCTCAGTGATACTATGCAGAGACATCACCGAGCGGAAAAAAGCAGAGAAGGAAATAAGGGAAGCCAGAGACTTTTTAGAGAATATTTTTAAAACCTCTGTTGATGGGATTTTAGTGAGTGACGAAAGTGGGTATATAACCCTGGTTAATCACGCATTAGAAAAGATGACCGGTTACTCAAAGGACGAGCTTGTAGGCAAACATACCTCTGAACTACGACCTCCGGATGAGACGTACAGAGCAATGGGAGCAGAACTTAAAAGAAACCTCTATGAAGATGGCTTTGTCATTGGTCAGGAAATGACCTGGCTCAAGAAGGATGGTAGTCTCCTTGAAGCTGAAGTGAATTCAGCGCTGCTCAAGAATAATGAAGGAACTATTACCGGAGGCTTATCTCACATCAGGGATATCACAGAAAAGAAAAAAGCTGCTAAAGACCTGATGGAAACAAGAGATTTTTTAAATAATATCTTTAAGACTTCTGCAGATGCGATTATGGTGAGCGATGCGCAAGGGTTTATTACGATGGTAAATGAAGCAGCCGTAACACTTACCGGATACGCACCCGATGAACTCATAGGAAAACACTCTGAAGAGTTAAGTGCCAAGGGGGAACCGTATCAACAAAGAGGAAGAAATTTTATTACACTATTGCTCCAAGAAGGCTTTGTCACTGGATTTGAAACAAGATGGATAAAAAAAGATGCACGCCCAGTAGAGGTAGAAATCAATATTGCACTCTTAAAGAATGGTGCAGGTGCTACCATCGGTTCGGTGGCTATTGTCAGAAATATTACCGAAAGAAAGAGATCAGAACAAGAAACTAAAGAGGCACGAGACTTCCTAGAAAACGTTATCAAAACCTCTGTGGATGGGATTATTATCACCGATGCGAGGGGTCA
>CAYYOQ010000011.1:0-20078 GCA_964473235.1 uncultured Thermodesulfobacteriota bacterium
CTTTTGCGTTGGTTCCTTTTAACCCTTCATACACCTTTAAAGCACCTTCCCTGTTGCCCTGCCTGAGGTAGAGCAATCCTGCCTTGTAGAAGTGTTCAGCTGCTTTTTGGGTAGCACCCTTTTTTAAATAAATGGTGCCAAGCCCATGGTGGGCATCAGCGTGGGAAGGATTGAGCGAAAGGACTTTTTCATACTCGCTGATGGCCTCCTTAGTCTTTTTTTTCTCGAACAGGGCCTCTCCCAGACTGTAGTGGGCATCGGAGTCTTGTGGATTTAAGGCCGTCGCATTTTTAAACGCTCTAATAGCTTTACCAAACTTTCTTTTTTCAGTATATACGGTTCCAAGGTAATAGTGGGATTTTGCAGAGGTGGGGTCTAGGACGATTGCCTTTTCAAGGTAAGAGATAGCCTTTTTGGTTTCCCCTTGCTTATTATAAATAACCCCCATAGTGTGGTAGGAGTCTGCATCATTTGGATTGAGTGCTATCGCCTTGGTGAAACAGGCGAGCGCTATATTATAATATCCCCCTTCCAGAGCCTTTATCCCCCTCTCACGCCACTCCTCTGGTGTTTCTGCCCACGTGCTTACCACCGCACACATCAGTAGAGCAATAATAATCGATAGTGTGTGTTTCGTAATTTTTTCAACTTTTGGATACATTATTTCAACGGCTCATCCCTTTTCTATTTCACTTCAGGATATAATTTCTCCCTCAGGGATTTTTCTAGGTCTTTTGAGTTAGTGTGTTTTAAATTTTCATATGCCTGTAACGCACCTTCCCGATTACCTTGTGCAAAAAACAGTGTACCAGCATTATACAGGTGATGAGCTGCTACCGCAGCTAGCCCTTTGTTTCTATAGATTAGACCTAGACTTAAGTGTGCCGGTGCGTAGTCAGGGTTTGCGGATAGTGCCTCCTTGTATTCAGCGAGAGCTTCATCTATCTTTGACTTTTTAAAGTAGATGTCGCCAAGGCCAGCGTGAGCAGGTGCACTGTCAGGTTTTATTGCGATGACTTTTTTGTACTCAGCCATTGCTTCCTCTAGCCTTCCTCTTTTACCATAAATATCTCCAAGACCAATATGGGCAGTTAACGCATTAGGTTGGATAGCAATAGCCTTCTTATACTCAGAGATTGCATTATCTAACAGATCTTTTTTTACATACACATCACCAATAAAACAATGGGCATCCGCGAGGTTAGGATCCAGCTCCAAAGTTTTTTTATACCAATTGATTGCGTCATCGTAGTTACCAAATGCCATTGCTGCATGACCCTTTACCAAGCAATCCCTCACCTTGTCTTTTGTTTCTTTACTAATGGGCATTTCACCCCCCACTAGGGAAACTTCAGGTAACATAAGTAACATAATAAGAGTTAGCAATTTTTTCATCACTCACTTTCTCCTTATGCTGAGAGAAGGTTAAAGTTTTTATAAACTTTTGTCGAATAGAATTCATTGGTGAGGTGTAGGATATTGTTACTCAGCCACGTGGGAGGTTCTTTTTACGAGACCATCAATAATAATTAACCATAGTTATAACCAACTATTTTGTCAATCTTTCATTTGAGCAATCAAATTTAAAATAATACTATTATCAAACTGTACAAGAATGTACAGTTTGCCTTTGCCCCGCGTTTCACCAGATATTACAGATAGATAATTTCATTACCCAGTCCCAGCTGTACAAAAGTGTACAGTACATAATCTTGCGGAGAATAGATCATTACCCCCTATGTTGTGGTGAGATGAGAGAGATACCCTATGGCTGCCCCGCGAGGAGCATAGGGAATTCTGGCAGCGATTTTGCTATTTATCATGTCCGATGCCACAACAGTTTTTTAATCACCCAGAAGGAGGGAATATATGGAAGAGAGGGCTAATGTGCTGGTGGTTGATGATGATTTGGGTCCCAGAGAATCGATGAGGATGATTTTGAAACCTCTCCACAATGTATTTACTGCAGAGGATGGCGAGGCTGCGCTCCGTATGATACAGGAAAAGGATATTGACCTGGTAACACTGGACATCAAAATGCCGGGTATGAGTGGAATAGATGTTTTAAAAGAGATCAAAAAAATCAATCCTAACATAGAAGTTATTATCGTGACTGGATATGGAACCTTGAAAACTGCAACCGAAGCCATGAGGTTCGGGGTGAATAATTACATCACCAAGCCTTATAATCTCAATGAGATTACCTCCCTTATTGATAAAGCTATCGAGCGTAGGAGGTTTAACGTTAAATTGAGACATTTTTTTAAGGAAGCCCTCTCCTCAGATGAGATAGTGGTAGAGGAGGAAGTGAGTACGCCACCCTTTAAGACCGAAGAGGAAGAGGGTGCTACAAATGTGACGGCAGAACTTCTCGATGTGACCGAAATGAAGTTTAAGAAGATGAAAGAAATGCAGGAAGACTTTTTCCGTGAAGTGAAAGCATTGGAAGAGAGACTGATCCGCTCGGAGAGACTCTCGCTCGCAGGACAGCTGGCTGCAGGGTATGCCCATGAATTGAACAATAATTTAAGCGCGATGCTTGGCTATTCCCAATTCGTTCACCATAAGATAGAGACACAATATCCGGAACTTGCGGATTTACTTGATAACATGAAGACTATTTCCAATCAGATAGATCGTGCGAGTATCCTTACCCAAAACCTACTCGATTTTTCTCGCAAGGGCTCGTCTGACAAGGAACCGACTGACGTGAGAGGGCTTATTGATCAAGTACTTACCTATGTTGAGTATCGCACCCATTCGCTGAGGATAAAAGTTGTAAAACAGTATGATGCCCACACGCCACTTATCTCAGTTGATCCGAGAAAGGTAGAGCAGGTAGTGCTCAACCTCATCATCAATGCGTTTCAGGCGATGCCAGAGGGTGGCACCTTAAAGATCAGCACTACCCGCCTGGAGGGGAGAAAAGGGGATACCGTGAAAATGGAATTTGAGGACAGTGGCCGCGGGATTTCAGGAGAGAATCTAAGGAAGATATTTGATCCTTTCTTCTCGACGAAAAATGGAACCGGAACCGGGTTAGGTCTTTTTATCTCCCGGAGAATTGTTGAGAGCTATCAGGGGGCTATCGAAGCGGTGAGCCCACAGGGTAAGGGTGCTACCTTTGTTATTACCTTCCCCGCGCTTAAGACATAGTGTGCCTGAGGCGCTGTGTTCATGCTGAGGGGGTACCTCAGGTGTTCTCAGAGAGGGAGTTTCCCTCTGTGAGACTGTGGCGCAATAGGGAAAAAAGTCATTCCGAACCCTTCAATTTCACTCAGGGAAAACTCCGTGAGGAATCTTTATGATCAAGATTTCTCGGATGCCCTCGAGATGACAAAAACATAAGTTGTGACACAGCCTCTGGATGTGGTGGAGAATGTATGAAGGAAAAATGGATACGATGTATCACATGTAATAAAGTTACCCACGTTACCCAGTATGATACCTTCCCTCACTACCATGGTGATCACTATGGTGAGGTGAGTGATGAGGATCATGGGGATGAGGGAGACGAATTCATGTCACAGCATGAAGGTCATGAACTAGAAGAACTCTCCGTAGTTAAGGATTCTTTTATAAGTGAGGGACGCTACGGGGAGCCATTGAAAGTGGGATATTATGAGGCTATCAATGGAAAGGAACGTTTTGTCATTAAAAGGTGGCGGGAAGATATTACCGCTCCTCTTCAGTATGAACTTATCCCAGGCTATATAAGGACTACTCACCACTTTGAGGTGCAGTCTGATGAGATTAGAAAGCAGATGAGGGAAGAAATTAAAAACCCACCGTTTGATGAGAGGAAGATTGATCGATTTATTCAGATTGTCGAGGAAGTAGTTTCTCGCGCTTCCCCACGAGATGCAATAAAGGTGACAGGAGAAACCGATAGCCCCCTCGTTTCATATGGTAGGTTAGGTGTCACTACCATTAAGGAGATTATCGGCTTAGCTGAGAAGATGCTTGACGAGCGAGAGGTAAGACAGGTGGTGCAGTTTATCCATCACAACAACAGCTACAACGAACCGATGACCTTACTGATCAAAAAAAGATTTACCATAAAGAAGATGCGTGCTGCACAACCCAAAGCAAGGGAGGTGCGCCAGCAGGTCAAGGGAGAAGTGGTACAGAAATTACAGCGATAGCTTAGAGTGAAACATCTGCCTTTGCCAGCATCAGGGTTTCCTTATAGTGTTGCATTATTACCATCATCTGCAGCTTGTTTTTTTCAAATTGAGCACGGAACTCATGACTGAGTAATTCCGCACAGGGGCTTATGAGCTTCAGGGGGTCAACGAATTTATCAACTTTCTGGAGACGGTAGTCCAGGTGGGGACCAGTTGCGAGACCGGTAGCCCCTACATAGCCAATCACTTGACCTTGTTTCACTCTCTTGCCTTGCTTCATTCCTTTTGCAAATCGGCAGAGATGTCCGTAGAAAGAGGTATAGATGTGATTGTGCTTTATTTTGATTGATTTTCCATACCCGCCCTTCCACCCGATAGAGATAATATTCCCCTCAGCAGTTGCCTCTATAGGAGTCCCCTTGGGTGCTGCGTAATCTACCCCGAGGTGGGGACGATAAATTCTTAAGATAGGGTGGAGACGCCTTTTGGTAAATTTAGAACTTATACGGCTATAGCGTAAGGGAGACTTGAGAAACATCCTCGCTACCGATTCTCCCTTCTCATTATAGTAGCCAGCGTCTCCATGAGGGTCTTGGTAGTAGAACACCCACAATCGTTTTCCTTGAGTAGTGAGCGCGGCAGCTACAATCTTTCCATAGTTTATAAACTTACCATCCTTATACAGTTCCTCAAAAACAAGGGTGAAAGTGTCATGTGCTCTCAGATCGCTGAAGAAGTCTATCTCCCAGGCGAAGATGTCAGCAAAGTTTAAGATTAACTGGGGTGGGCATCCCGCCTCACTCCCATCTTCAAAAAGGCTGTTTCTGATAGTACCACTGATGGTACGGAGCTTGATATCAAGAGCACGTTCTTCAACAGAGGCGCGATAGCCTTTGTCTTCTTTGATGAGGGAGAGGAGGTGCTGATTATCGATAGTGTATTCTAAGCGATCCACCGTACGAGTAGCAGAATTAATCTTCAGGGTCATGTTGCTTCCTGGATCAACCCTTTTGAGACGATGAACCTTTTTACTGCTCTCCATGAGCTGGAAGATTTCCTGAGGGGGTATCTCTAAATCCGCGAGGACTTCAAAAAAGGTATCACCCTGTTTGAAGGTATATTCTATCTCGGAAGGTTTGTGGTGCGGTTCACCAGAGGTTACATTCTCTTCTTGATAATTAAGTGACTCTTCGGAGGGGAGAAAATACTTTTGGGATGCGGCGAGGTAACCCACTACAAATCCAACCAGGGGAAAGGGTAAGATTGTGAATACCAGTGTGAGGATTTTTTTCGCAGTTGTTCTTTTGCTCATCACCACTGCGGATCACGCTCTAGTGAAATCAGGAATTACCACAGATTAGCCTTGTCATAAAAATGATGGTAGAAGATAGTAAATTTTTTTTATTATATCACTATTTCTTCAAAGTGCAAAATATTTAATTATTTTTAAAAACTTTTTTAGCTCATCATCGAGTGCACTACTCCATTAGATGAGAGGGTGGCGAGGATACGCACCACCCTCTCTGAAGTTTAACTCAAGATTTTAAAAGTTTCACCACACCAGGTGAATCCTTGCTTCCTCGAACCCTGCAGCATTGAACCCCTGAGTTATCGGGTGCTCCTCACCGTCTTTCGCCTTGAAGTTTCAGGAGAGATAGTGTACCCTTAAGAAACACAAGATATTTAACGGTGAGATATGAAACTGCCTGAGCTACTGGTGCCAGCCGGTAACCTGGAAAAACTAAAAATTGCAGTCCACTATGGGGCGGATGCAGTCTATTTAAGCGGGAAAAAGTACGGCTTGAGAAGTTATGCGGGAAACTTTACCCTTACAGAGATGGAAGAAGGGGTAGCGTATGCACATGCTCATCAGGTAAAGGTCTATGTGACAGTCAATATCATCGCCCGTAACCAGGACCTCGCCGATCTTCCAGAATACCTTCACCGTTTAGGAGAGATAGGGGTAGATGGGCTTATTGTCAGTGATCCTGGTGTGATCTTACAGGTACGACAGTGTGCCCCCCGCCTTCCTCTCCACTTGAGTACCCAGCTGAGCACCGCTAACTGGCTCAGTGCTCAATTCTGGCGCGAACAGGGAATTTCGCGTATTAATCTCGCCAGAGAACTCTCCCTGCAGGAGATCACAACTGTTAAGCAAAAAGTTCCACTCGAAGTTGAAATCTTTATTCACGGGGCACTCTGTATCGCTCATTCAGGGAGGTGTCTGCTCAGCACGTATCTTGCCTCCCGGGATGCCAATCGGGGAGAGTGTGCTCACCCCTGTCGATGGAAGTATGCCCTGGTGGAGGAAACACGTCCCCACCTCTCTTTTCCCATTACTGAGGATGAGTATGGCAGTTACCTATTCAACTCAAAAGATCTCTGTCTTATAGAATACCTCCCCCAAGTTATTGCCACAGGTGTTGATGCGCTCAAAATTGAGGGGAGGATGAAGGGTATACACTATGTAGCGGGTGTCACTCGGGTCTACCGCCATGCGCTGGATTGTTATGCGAAAAATCCTCAAGGGTACCAGTTTCACGCTTCCTGGCTTGAGGAACTGAAAAAGATAAGTCACCGAGACTACACCACTGGGTTCTACTTACACCCACCTTCTCCAGAGAGTTGTACCTACCAGTCCTCCGATTATATCAGAACTCACGAACTGGTGGGGGTGGTAAAAGAGAGTGTTGAAAAGGCAGGCACTAACTCTCATCCTGCACTGAGGGTGGTTAAACTTCAGGTACGCAATAGGCTTGCTCAGGGGGAAGAGGTTGAAGTTATTAATCGTTACCTCAATAGTTATCGTATAAGAGTGGAAGAGATGGTGGGCGAACAGGGGGAACGAGTGGAGGTTGCCCACCCTGGCGAACAGATAGTAATAGAGACGGACTTGCCGATAGGGGTCAATGATCTGGTAAGACGAGAAAAGACCTCTTGTTAACATTGCAGATTCTTACCTATAAAACTCTGAGAATTTATTTCTCAGAGTTTTATATCTTTGGCTAGACTTTATCTCCCTCTGCCCTAAAGAATGGTAGAGGGCTTACGCTGTAGGAGTGTCCTTACTATACACTCTTTCCCTTGTACCATTTCCTTCACAAGTAATAGGAGCGGGGACGAGTCCTCTTTTTTATGCAGAGGTAACGCCAGGGGCCCTTACTAAGGTTTATCCTCCCCTGAACTTTGCGCGGGATGAAGGGAAGGGATAAAATAATTGACAAGGTATCCTTTTTAAGTTATTTTATTCCCTGCACATTTTTTAAAAATTATAAAAAATTATTAAATATAGAGTGTTATTTCTATTGACAAAATCTTTTTTTATGAATATATGAATACACTTTAAAATGAGTGGGACAGTAAAAGATCAGAGTGAATTCACCATAAGGCTAGATGCGATAGAGGAGGCTGGGTACCGTCTCGCCTGTAGCAAGAGCAAGGCATGGATCAGTGAGATCGTAAGCGATGTAAAAGACATCAATTTTAGTTTCATTGATGATCTCATTATTCAAGTGGAGTGCTCTAAGAGCGGTAAGAGTATCATGGTCAGTGGCATGATTGCTACCGCCGTTACACTACGGTGCGTGAGGTGTTTAGATGAATTCTCCTTGCCCCTGAGGGCAACATTTCACTACACCTTGAGTCCCTTGCATAAAAAGGAATTGCTGCCGGAAATGGAAATCAGCAAAGAAGACTTGGATGGTGCCTACTATCAGGGAGATAGCGTTGATATTACGCCGCTCATTAGAGAGCAGATACTCTTGAGTATTCCTCTCTACCCTCACTGTCAAGAGTCCTGCAAGGGGATATGTCCTCGATGCGGGGCGAATCTCAATCAGGGTGTATGCCACTGTGATGAAAAAGTGGTCACCACTTCAAAATTTGAAAAACTTAAAAAATTTCCTTTTAAACACTAGCCAGAGATAGGAGAGGTACCAGTATGCCACTGCCACCGAGAAAGTTTTCGAAATCACGAAAGAGAAAACGTCGCACTCACGATAGTTTGACTCCATCAAACCTCACCACCTGCCCACAGTGTGGTGAAGCAAAGTTACCGCACTATGTGTGTCCTCACTGTGGAACGTATAAGGGCAGAGCGGTGATAAAAATTGAAGAAGTGTAACGGTAGTGAGTACACAACCTTTTATGATGTGACGTATGATCAGAACTCGAATTGTTGGTACAGGTTCGTATGTGCCTGAAAAGGTGCTGACCAACCAGGAGTTAGAAAAGATAGTTGATACCAGCGATGAGTGGATTACTACTCGTACCGGAATTAAAGAGAGAAGGATAACCTCAAATGGAGAAACCTCCTCGACTCTTGCTACCAATGCTGCCCAGAGAGCTCTGGACATGGCAGGAATTTCGCCGCAGGAGTTAGACTTAATTGTGGTAGGTACTGTTACCCCCGATATGTTCTTCCCCTCGGTGGGCTGTCTAGTCCAGGATAAACTAGGGGCAAGAAAAGCAGTCGCTTTTGATGTTTCAGCAGGGTGCACAGGCTTTATTTATGCGCTCTCCGTTGTGGACAGTTTAATAAAAGTGGGCAACTACCAGAAGGCACTGGTGATTGGGACTGAAAACCTCTCCAAGATAACTGATTATCAGGATAGAGCAACCTGTGTACTCTTAGGAGATGGTTCAGGTGCGGTGGTGCTGGTGAGGGAGGAGGGTGAGAGGGGGATTATTTCCACTAACCTCTACTCTGACGGAAGCTATGCAAACCTTCTCTATCAGCCGGGGGGTGGAAGTGCTATTCCACCCACTCCCGAGAGTCTCGCGCAACGACTCCACTATCTCAAGATGGATGGTAACCGGCTCTTTAAAATTGCTGTTAAGTCGTTAGGGGATACGGTGATTGAAATCCTTGAGCGCAATAATATCAAGGAAAGTGAGATTGACCTCCTCATCCCCCACCAAGCCAACTTGAGGATCATCCAAGCTATCGCCAAGCGATTAAACCTGCCTGAAGAGAAAGTCTTCATCAACATTCAAAAGTACGGTAACACCTCATCAGCGTCCATTCCCATTGCACTAGATGAGGCACATAGGGAAGGACGGATAAGGGAGGGTAGTCTGGTGCTCTTTAATGCTTTTGGCGCTGGACTTACCTGGGGAGCAGTACTGGTGAGGTGGTAGTAAACGTATCTATCTGATAGTGTAACTATATTACATTGATCTGTGACAGTAGGGGTGTGGTGAAATGGATTATGGGTTTACAGAAGAGCAAGTAGAAATCATAAAACTCGCTCGAAAAATTGGGAAAGAACGGATCCTTCCCGTGAGAGCCACTCTCGACGAGGGTGAAGAATTCCCTTGGGAAATTATACAGATCCTGGCTGATGCCGGTCTTTTTGGAATCTATGTACCTCAGGAGTATGGCGGATTGGGATTTGGAAACTTTGAAAATTGCCTCGCGGTTGAGGAGTTGAGCAGGTACTGCATAGGGATTTCGGTATCGTTTGCAGCGAGCGGTTTAGGCGCTTATCCCATACTGCTCTATGGAAATGAAGAGCAGAAGAAGAAGTATCTTCCCCTCATTGCTTCGGGGAAAAAGTTAGCGGCGTTTGGCATCACTGAATCCTCTGCGGGTAGTGATGCGGCAGCGATTCGCACTACCGCGGCGAGAGACGGCAATGAGTACGTGATCAATGGTGTCAAACAGTGGATCACCAATGGGGGGGAGGCTGAGATCTACTCGGTAATCGTGAAGACCGATAAAGCTAAGGGTCCACGAGGGGCCAGTGCCTTTATCGTCGAGAAAGGCACCCCCGGCTTTACCTTTGGTAAAAAGGAGAAAAAGTTAGGTATCAGGGCCTCTGCGACCAGGGAGCTGGTGTTCGAAGACTGTCGTGTTCCCAAGGAGAATCTGATAGGGAGAGAGGGGATGGGATTTATCGTTGCCATGAAGACCTTTGATCAGACCCGCACCGGGATTTCTGCCCAGGGGGTAGGGTTGGCGCAGGGAGCGCTTGATGCTGCTGTTGAGTACGCTCGCGAGAGGGAAACCTTTGGGAAACCGATTATCTCCCACCAAGCCATTCAGCACATGCTTGCTGATATGGCTACCCAGATCGAGGCAGCACGGGCGCTTACCTACCTTGCAGCAAGGTCGGCAGATAACAACTCAAAGAACTTGACCAAGCTTTCATCCATGAGCAAATTGTTTGCTACCGATGTTGCCATGAAGGTAACTACTGACGTGGTTCAGATATTTGGTGGCTACGGCTACATGAGGGATTATCCCGTTGAGAAGATGATGAGAGATGCTAAAATACTTCAAATCTATGAGGGGACCAACCAGATTCAACGCAATGTGATCGGACAGCATCTCATCAAAGAAGGTGCGAGCAAGTGAGAACGCATCGAGTGCAGGTCTCTTTAGTTTCTTATGAGGGGAGCTTAAGGTGTCACAGATAGCTTTCATTTTTCCAGGACAGGGATCCCAGTATGTGGGAATGGGAAAGGAACTTGCGGATAATTTCCAGGTTGCCCGTGAAACTTTTCAGGAAGCGGATGAGGCGCTGGGGTTTAGTATTTCGCACCTCTGTTTCAATGGGCCTGAGGAAGCGTTAAAATTAACCCACAATACCCAACCTGCAATCCTCGCGGTGAGTGTGGCCGCCCTGCGGGTGTTGTTAGGAGAAACGGGAATTCACCCGGTGCTGCTAGCAGGACATAGTCTGGGTGAGTATTCCTCTCTCACCGCAGCACACGCCCTCGCGTTTTCCGATGCGGTGCGCACCGTTCGTCTCAGGGGCAAGTTCATGCAAGAGGCAGTCCCTGCGGGAGAGGGTGCGATGGCAGCTATTTTAGGTTTGGAGACAGGTGAGGTGGAAGAGGTGTGCCAACGTGCTGCACAGGGGGAAATTGTTGCCTCGGCAAACTTTAACTGTCCCTGGCAGATCGTACTTTCTGGGCACACCAGGGCGGTATCTCGAGCGGTGGAGTACGCACTGGAGCGAGGGGCAAAAAAGGCGGTGATGCTGCAAGTGAGTGCTCCCTTTCACTGCAGCTTAATGAAACCCGCAGCGGAGAGGTTACAAGAAGCCTTGCAAGAATTACCCGTCTATGATATCCAAACTCCCTTAATCTCCAATGCGGATGCACAACTCTATCCCTCAAAAGAAAAGATTAAAGATCTTCTGGTAAAACAAGTTGACCACCCGGTGAGGTGGGAGGAGTCTATGAAAGAAATGGTGAGCCAAGGGGTAGAAGCGGTTATCGAGATAGGACCTGGCAAGGTGCTCACCGGTCTGATGAGGAGGATTACCAAGGAGGTAAAGACCTTCAACCTCGAAGGCGCTCAGGGTCTTCAAGAACTATCCCTGCTTGGCTGAGGCGGAGGTGGATACTATGGAACTCAAGAATAAGGTTGCGGTGGTGACTGGGGCTGCTCAAGGGATAGGGAGAGAGATTGCCCTGCTTCTGGCACGGAAGGGTGCGGCAGCTGCACTCTGTGACGTCAACCAAGAAGGGGTTGATGAGACTGCGAGACGAATTCAGGAAGAGGGAGGTTCCTGCCGTACTTTTAAGGTTGATGTCTCACACTTTCAGGATGCGGAAACAGTCATAAAAGAAGCGGTTGACCAGTTAGGCTCAGTTGATATTCTGGTTAACAACGCGGGTATTACCAAGGACAATGTCCTCTTAAGAATGAAGGAGGAACAGTGGGATCAGGTGATGGCGGTTAATCTTAAGGGAACATTCAATTTTACCAAGGCTGCCATCAGGGTAATGTTGCGTCAAAAAAGCGGGAAGATCATCAATATTGCCTCTATCACCGGTCTTATGGGGAATGCGGGGCAGGCTAATTACGCAGCCTCCAAGGCAGGGGTGATTGGATTCACTAAGGCGATTGCCAGAGAGTATGCGGATCGAGGTATCACGGTAAATGCGGTTGCCCCGGGATTTATTTCCACCAGTATGACCGATGCCATACCAGAGAGGGATCGGGAGGCGTTAATTGCCCAGATACCCATGAAGAGGCTTGGCACTCCTGAAGATGTGGCCCAGGCAGTCTATTTCCTCGCATCGGAGGGGGCAAACTATATTACAGGCCAGGTACTAGGAATTAATGGTGGCTTATACATGTAAGGGAAGCTAGCAAAGAGGGAGGTGATGTGAGAATGAATATTGAAGAGAAAATCAAGAATATTATAGTTGAGCAGTTGGGAGTGAGCCCTGATGAGGTAGTACCAGAAGCATCCTTCGTGGACGATTTAGGTGCAGATTCCCTAGACTTAGTTGAGCTGGTGATGGTGCTGGAAGAGGAGTTTGGGAAGGAAATCCCCGATGAGGATGCGGAGAAGATTCAAACGGTCAAGGATGCCATAAATTATATTAAAGGCCATATGGCAGAGTAACTGGTTCATTTCAAGACTAATTTTTTTACTCGGGAGGTAAGGAGCTCTTCTTTACACACACGAGGAGGGCACAACAGTGAAAAAGAGAGTTGTCATAACCGGCATGGGTATCGTCAGTCCCCTGGGGATTGGCCTTGAAAAAAACTGGGGGGCTCTCTGTGAGGGGAGATCAGGTGTTGGGCCCATCACCAGGTTTGATACGAGTGAGTATCCCGCGAAGATAGCGGGCGAGGTGAAGGGGTTTAATCCTGAGGATTACGTAGAAGATAAAAAAGAGATTAAGAAGATGGATATGTTCATCCACTACGCCCTTGCCGCAGGTACCATGGCTCTTCAAGATGCTCAATTGATTATTGATGAGAGTAACGCGGATCGGGTTGGTGTGATGGTGGGATCGGGAATGGGCGGACTCTCTTCTATTGAGAAATACCACAAAGTCCTGCTCGCCGAAGGTCCTAAGAAAATTACCCCTTTCTTTATCCCCATGCTCATTGTCAATCTCGCTCCGGGTCAAATCTCCATCTATTTTGGTGCCCGGGGGCCTAACAGCAGCGTGGTGACAGCCTGTGCGACGGGCAACCACTCTATAGGAGAGGCTTTCAAAATCATTCTCCGCGGGGATGCCGATGCCATGATTGCGGGAGGGGCAGAAGCAGTTATTACTCCTCTGGCTATTGCCGGATTCAGTTCCATGAGGGCACTCTCCACTCGAAACAGTGAACCGGAGAGAGCGAGCCGTCCCTTTGAAAAAGACCGGGATGGGTTTGTCATGGCAGAGGGGGCGGGGGTACTCCTTCTCGAAGACTTACAGCATGCGCTCAAACGGGGGGCCAAGATTTATGCAGAGATCATTGGCTACGGGTGCAACGCAGATGCCTACCACATCTCAGCGCCCTCACCTAATGGGATCGGTGCAGCCCGCTGCATGGAAATTGCACTGAGAGATGCGGGCATCAGCTATGATGAGGTGGACTACATCAATGCCCATGGTACCTCCACACCGCTCAATGACCTGTCTGAAACTATGGCTATGAAAACGGTGTTCAAAGATCACGCAAAAAAGGTTGCAGTCAGTTCTACCAAATCGATGACCGGACACTTACTGGGTGCAGCAGGAGGGGTAGAGGCAATCTATAGCATATTGACCATACAGCATGGAGTGATTCCTCCCACCATCAATTATGAGACCCCCGATCCGGATTGCGATCTCGATTACGTACCGAACACGGCAAGGGAGTCCAAGGTAAAGATTGTTATGTCCAACTCTTTTGGATTCGGGGGAACCAATGCCACCCTCATCTTCAAAGAATTTATGGGGCGAGGAGAATAGAATGAGGATTGCTCTTGGCGGTGACCACAGGGGATTTAGTTTAAAAGAGGAGTTAAAAAAATTCTTACGCAGCGAAGGGTATGTTGTTGATGACAAGGGACCTTCAAGTGATGAGTCAGTTGACTATCCGGATTTTGGTGCCCTCGTTGCCCAACAGGTGTCCTCGGGCTTCTGTGATCGTGGCATTCTTATCTGTAGTACCGGTATTGGGATGTCAGTGGTGGCTAATAAGTTTCCCCGGGTGAGGGCAGCCCTCTGCACTGATGTTGAAACGGCACGACAGTGTCGCGAACATATTGATGCCAATGTGCTGGTGTTAGCCGGAAGTCGAACCAGCAGTGAAACTGCCACGATGATTGTTAACGCCTGGCTAGAAACACCCTTTCAGGGAGGAAGGCATCAACGGAGGGTAGAAAAGATTGCGGCACTTGAAACACAACTTTTTAAGCCATGAAACTACTCACCTCTTTTCCTGCATGTTCGGTCTTCCTACCCACCCACGGATCTCTTACTAATCACTCTTCCCTCGTATAGTGCCATGTTACGACCAAGCTGGGAAAGATATTTCATGGATATCACTCACCTGGTAGCGAAACGTTCTACCTGCTTGAGACGACAGGTAGGTGCCCTTATCGTAAAAGACAAGAGGATTTTGGCAACCGGATACAATGGGGCACCCTCCGGCATTGCTCACTGCCAGGATATCGGGTGCCTACGGGAAAAGAATCAAGTTCCCTCCGGTGAACGGCATGAGCTCTGTAGAGGCTCCCATGCGGAACAAAACGCCATTGTTCAGGCAGCTACCTACGGCATTCGCATCAAGGATGCTAGCCTTTTCTGTACCAATCTCCCCTGCAGTATCTGCATCAAAATGATTATCAATGCTGACATCAGAACCATCTTTTATGAAGAGGGATATCCAGATTCCCTATCCGAAGAGCTTATCAAAGAGGCGGGTATTACATTGACAAAGGTGCAAAAACATGTAAAATAATAAGAGTTTTCCGCCCCTGCCCAAAGTAAAAATTCCTTTTATGTTATCATAGTTAGATCTTTTCTCCGAGGAGAAAAGGAGCGAATTAATTGGTGTAATCTAGGTATAGATCGTGGGTTACGGATGGTGGTAGTGAGTGTATAAGAAAAGTGAGTGCGTAACCCCTATCTGTAATTAAGGGTATGCTCTTCTGAGTAAGATACCATTTTTTTATTTTTCTTGGAACGATGAGTGGAGGTTCCCAGGTTGGGTATCAGCTATTTTTTAGGTATAGTGACTGAGCACTGATAAAGGAGAGACGGAGATGAAATGCCCCTTTTGCAGCAGTTTGGACAATAAAGTTATCGATTCACGATTGAGCAAGGATGGAAATGTGGTGAGACGTCGCAGAGAATGTATCACCTGTCACAGGCGTTTTACCACCCATGAGAGGGTAGAAGAGATGTTGCCCGCGGTGATAAAAAAGGATGGTAGTAGAGAGCCCTTTGACCGCACTAAAATCTTTTCGGGTGTTCAGAAAGCCTGTTCTAATCGTCCCATCAGTATGGATGTGATTGAGGCGCTGGTGGATAAGGTTGAGCGATATTTCCAAGATAAGGGAGACAAGGAGATTCACTGGACTGAAATTGGAGAGGTGGTGATGCGCGAACTTCACCAGGTTGATGAGGTTGCCTATGTGAGGTTTGCCTCGGTGTATCGCCAGTTCAAGGATATTACTGATTTTATGACTGAGGTAAGGGATTTACTGCGCACCAGAGAAGAGGGGATGAAAGGGAAGGGAGTGAAAGGAAAAGGGACAGAGGATGGATGAACACTACATGAGAGTGGCTATTGCCCAGGCCAGGAAGGCACTGGGCAGGGTGAGTCCTAACCCCATGGTAGGTGCGGTGGTGGTGAAAAGGAGGGCGATAGTGGGTATGGGGTATCACCACCAGGCGGGAGGTCCTCATGCTGAAATCAATGCACTTGCAAGGGCGGGAAAAAAGTCACACGGTGCTGATTTATATGTTAACCTGGAACCCTGCGGTCACTATGGAAGTACACCTCCCTGCGTAGACGCGGTCATTAAAAGCGGGGTCACACGGGTGGTTATTGGTATGCTAGATCCTAACCCTCTGGTGTCGGGGAAGGGAATAAAGAAGCTCAAAGAGGCAGGGGTTGCTACCACGGTAGGGATTTTAAAAGAAGAGTGCAGGAAACTTAACGAAGTTTATCTAAAATATATTACTAGGAAAGTCCCCTTTGTGATGCTTAAGGTGGGAGCCAGCCTCGACGGTAAAATTGCAACCAGAAGCGGAGATTCACGGGGTATTACTGGGGAGAAGTCGCTTCGTTTAGTTCACCAGTTGAGGAATCAGGTTGATGCCATCATGGTTGGAATCGGGACGGTGAAAGCTGATGACCCTTTGCTCACTACCCGGTTACCAGGGAAGGCGGGGAGAGACCCCATCAGGGTGATAGTTGACAGCACCTTAAGAATTTCGCCTGAGGCGAGGGTGTTTAATCACCATTCTGAGACTGGTGTTATTATTGCTACCACCAGGAGGGCATCACAAGGGAAAAAGAAACTACTTGAAGAAAAAGGTGCTCGGGTTATCACCGTTGATGCAATTAATGGAAGGGTTAACCTGAAGAAATTGATGCGTGCACTAGGAGAGAGGGAGATTTCAAGTCTCTTAATTGAAGGTGGAACTGAGGTCATCACTTCCGCGTTGCGAGATAATATTGTAGATAAAATACTTTTCCTCTTTGCTCCTAAACTACTGGGGGGTCGCACCGCTTGGGGGATAACCGCTGGCGAAGGAGTTTACTACGTCAGGCATGCTCTTAGAGTTCATGACCTCAAGGTGAAAAGAAGTGGTGAAGATATTCTGGTGGAAGGGTATATAGGGAAAAAATTCCAAGTTCCAAAGAACCAAAAAAGCTAAATGAATAACCTACAAAATGTAAGTCAGGATGATATTCAAATCGTATGTTTTGAACATTTGAAATTTAGATTTGGTGCTTGTTTCGGATTTGGTGCTTGTGATTTCTGATTTCAAAAGATGTGAGTATGATAATGCCACCTTAGAATCGTAGATTAATGTACGAGCACCACCTAAAAATACTATAGAGTTATGTTTACCGGATTAATAGAGGATAGAGGGACTATTGTAGCGCTGCAGAGAAAAGGGGAGGGTGCCCTCATTTCCATCAGCTACTCCCCTCCACTCGATGACCTAAAGCTTGGGGACAGTATCTCGGTCGATGGAGTGTGTCTCACTATTACCCGGCTTAAGAAAGAGAACCTTGATGTCGAGGTGTCTGCAGAAACGTTAAGGAGAACCACTCTGGGGAGTAAAAAGCCACCGCAGAAGGTTAATCTGGAACGGGCACTTAAGCTGAGCGATCGTCTGGGTGGTCATCTTGTCACTGGTCATGTGGATGAGGTGGCAAAGATTGCTGCCATTACCCCTGAAGGCAGCTCACAGAAGATCACCTTTCTCATTTCACGCAAAGGCGCTCGCTATCTAGTTGAAAAAGGTTCTGTAGCAATTGATGGGATAAGCCTTACGGTTAATGAGGTAGAGGGGAATCGTTTTAGTGTCACTACTATCCCCTACACCGCTTTGCATACTACCCTTGTATCCAAGAAAGTGGGGGATGAGGTCAACATAGAGTTAGATATTATTGCTAAATACCTTGAAAAGCTTGCGGCCACAGGCCCAGGGCAAAAGGTGGATGCCCAGTTTTTAGCAGAGCATGGATTTTTGGAATAGATATGGTATACTAAAATAAGATAGTACTGGTTGTGGGTTGCTCAGCTGGTATCTGAAGTAGCTTGATGAAGCATAAAAACGAGCGGTACCACCTAGGAACGATAGACTTTTAACTTTGGATCAGGAGGATTCGATGCCGGTAAATAAAATCAGGGAAGCCATAGAGGATATAAGAAATGGTAAAATGGTAATTCTCTGCGATAATGAAGACCGGGAGAATGAAGGCGATTTAACCATGGCGGCTGAAAAGGTGACGTCTGAGACGATCAACTTCATGGCGAAGCATGGCAGGGGGCTTATCTGTCTTTCTTTAACAGAGGAGCAGATAGAGAAACTCCAGCTTCCCATGATGGTGACAGAAAATACCTCCGCCTTTCAAACCGCCTTTACCGTGTCCATCGATGCGCGGAGCGGGGTTACCACAGGAATTTCTGCAGCTGACAGGGCTACCACCGTTCACACCGCTATTGCTGACGAGGTGAATCCTGATGATTTAGCTCGCCCCGGACACGTTTTCCCTTTGAGGTCTAAAAAAGGGGGGGTATTGTGCAGAACTGGTCAGACCGAGGGTTCGGTGGACTTGGCACGCCTGGCAGGGTTGAAACCTGCGGCAGTGATCTGTGAAATTATGAATGATGACGGGAGCATGGCGCGGATGCCTGATCTCATGATATTTGCAAAAAAACATGACTTGAAAATTGTGACGATTGCGGATCTTGTACAATTCAGACTCCAGTGTGAATCTCTGGTAAGGAGGGTAGTTACTACCGTGATCCCCACCGTTTATGGAGGAGATTTTAAGGCAATTATTTATGAGAGCGAGGTGGACTACAATCAACACGTCGCCTTGGTGAAGGGAGAGTGGGACGAGAATGAGGAGGTGCTGGTGAGGGTTCACTCTGAGTGTCTCACCGGAGATGCCCTGGGTTCAGAGCGCTGTGACTGTGGTGAACAGCTTCATGCTGCCATGGAAATGGTGGAGCAGGAAGGACGGGGCGTAATTGTCTATATGCGTCAGGAAGGTAGGGGAATCGGTTTCCTCAATAAAATGAAGGCATATGCACTGCAGGATGAGGGAAAAGATACGGTTGAAGCTAATGAAGCACTCGGTTTTCAACCAGACTTAAGAGACTACGGGGTGGGAGCCCAAATCTTGAGGGATCTGGGAATCCATAAAATGCGGCTGATGACCAACAACCCTAAGAAGATTATAGGTCTTGAAGGGTATGGTTTGGTAGTTGCTGAGAGGGTTTCCATTGAGACTAAACCTACCGCCAAGAATGTGAGGTATTTAAAAACCAAGCAGAAGAAGCTGGGTCACATGTTGAATCTTGATTAAGAGGTGCGTTAACGTTTCGGACTTGATAAGGAGGACGCCATGGCTAAAACGATAGAGGGCAAATTGACTGCCCAGGGAGTGAAATTCGGAGTGGTAGTCTCCCGTTTTAATGATTTCATTAATAAAAAATTGCTGGACGGGGCCTTGGATGCACTCAATCGACACGGGGCGGAAGACAAAAATATCTCCATTGTGAAGGTTCCTGGGTCCTTTGAGATACCCTTGGTGGCAAAGAAGTTGGCTGCTTCAGGTAACTATGATGCTGTCATCTGCTTGGGAGCGGTAATCCGAGGTGCGACCCCCCATTTTGAATACATCAGTGCTGAAGTGACTAAAGGGATTGCCCAGGTGGCGCTAGAGACAGGTGTCCCCATTTCCTATGGAGTACTGACCACCGATAACATTGAACAAGCCATAGAGAGGGCAGGTGCTAAATCGGGCAACAAGGGGTGGGATGCGGCACTGGCGGCGATAGAGATGGTTGATCTTTTAAGATCAATAAAGTAGGGTAACGTTCTTTTATAAAGTTGTTGCTGTGCGTGAGTACACGATGCGCTTTCATCATGGTTCATCAAGAGGAAAAAAGTACATCGTGTATTTTTTTGCCTTGATCTTTGTAAGTGGGGTGGTAGACGAATTTTTCTCGTGGTGAGATTTGGTGAAGGGTGATCCATAGTGGGCAGGAGAAAAAAGTCGAGGGAAATTGCCCTCCAGGTACTCTATCAGATAGATATGAGTAAAAATGAGGTGGAGGAGAGCTTTAATCTGTTCTGGCACAATTTTAGCCCTTCAGATGAACTTAAGGAGTACTCAGAGAAGGTGGTGAAGGGGGTTTCACAGCACCGGGATGAGATTGATACGCTGATTGAGAAACATTCCGAGCACTGGCGCTTAGAGCGAATGACCATAGTAGATAGGAATGTACTGCGGATGGCTATTTTTGAATTAATGCACTGCCCTGATGTTCCCACCAAGGTGATACTCAATGAGGCGGTGGAACTGGGGAAAAAATATGGCTCAGAAAAATCAAGTCCCTTTATCAACGGTATCCTCGACAAGGTATCCCACCAGCTCAACCGCTTACCTTCACCTGATGAGTCATAAGCCTTTTTCTCACATACTCACGCTTGTTATTGAACAATTATTATTACTACACGCCTGTG
>CAYYOQ010000012.1:0-19670 GCA_964473235.1 uncultured Thermodesulfobacteriota bacterium
TTCACAATGTAATAGGCTCTAATAGCATGAATTACAATTAATTGGGGTCAATAAGCACTATTGTATGGGTAAATTTTTATTGACGGGACAAGAGGTTTCTGCTTTAATCAGAGTACACATTAATAGAACCCCGGAGTGTAGTATGAGATTAACCGCACTAATAGTCCCACTTTTTAAGAGCTAGTTTCTTAAAGAAGTGGGATTTTTATTAAAAGTTTCCTAAATGTTTACCCCGGAAAAGACAAAGGGTTTTACCCTAGTAGAATTGATGATTGTGGTAGCGGTGATTGCTATCCTGGGAACAATCGCTACACCGCTACTCCTTTCCCAACTGCCCAACTACAGGCTCAAAGAGACTGCCAGGGCGCTCTCCGCTGTCCTCCAGTATGCCAAAATGAGTGCAGCCTGCACCGGCAAAGAATGCAGGGTGTTATTCCTCCTCGATGATTCTCCCCAACGATATCAACTACAGCAGGGAAACCACTTCAGCGGTTCAACTAGCTGGGCTTCACTCCGTATTTTCCACGAAATACCCCCTTCTGTCTATATCGATCACGGTACTGATTATAGGGGAACGCACCAGTCGGGTATGAGCACTATTGAATTCAATCCTACAGGTACCGCATCCTCAGGGGGGATATATTTGAAAAATACTAAAGGAAAGCAGTATTCGATCAAAGTCTCTTCCTCAACCGGGAGGATAAGTGTTGAAGAGGGATGGAAGAAATGAAGAATTTAGGAATTGAGGGATTCAGGAATTGAGGGATTGAGGGATTATGAATTATAAGAGGTTTGAGGAGTTGCCATGTTGTAATCAAGCAAGAGAACTATGTCGCTCAATCTTTAAGATAATCAATAGAAATACATTCCCCAGTTCCGTAAGCAAGTGCAACACTTAGAAGGAAAAAAGGATATGAATACCTACTTTTTCCATTTTGCGTGCTCAAAAGGATTCGAGGATTCAAAGGATCAAGGGTTTAGTGATTCAGGTATCGGTTCCCGAATGTTTAATGAATCTTTTAAGAATGTCCTTCCCTTTTTCTGGTGTTTTCAGTGGAATCCTCGTTCCCTTGGCTCCTTGAATGCTCTCAGTGGGAAGGGACAAACAGTAGTTTCATTAGAAAAAGGCCAACGGGGCTTTACCCTCATTGAGTTGATGATCGCAATGGTTATTTTGGGGATAGCGTTTATGGGGCTGGCCACTATGCAACTAGCCTGCATACGTGGTAACAGTGATTCCAATCGATTAACCAAGGCCATTATTCTCGCTCAGGATAAAATGGAGGAATTGAAATGCTTAGGTCCTCATCACCCGGACCTGGCGGATACTAACCCTACAAATAACAGTAATTTACGGCACTCGATTGATCCTCATCAGAGTGACCATACTCAATCATTTTCAGATACACCTGACGATTCTTTTACTCGAGTCTGGAATGTAGCCGACGATATCCCTCTCTCCGGGAGAAAGATCGTAGTAGTTATTGTTACCTGGGGGTCACCGCACAAGAGTGTTGCCGTTTCTTCTGTGCTCTAGTTTAAAGGTGGACATTGAATAGGCATAAAAAGATGAAGCACCATAGGGAGTGTCATGAGGGCTTTACCCTGGTTGAGTTAATGATTGCGGTTGCCATCAGCGGTGTGGTCCTTGCAGCTATCTATCAAATGTTTATTGGTCAGCAGAGATCCTACTCGTTGCAGAATGACATCGCCGGGATGCAGCAGGAGGTGAGGGCAAGCGAATATATGATGGTGAGGGAGATAAGAATGGCAGGCTATCAGGTTAAGGACCTTGATATAAGGGTTGATGTTCCCGGTGCCGCCTTTTCCAATGGAGCAATGGAAGCTTTTGAGGAAGCAACTTCACAATCAATTGCCTTTACCACGGATGCAGATGGTGATGGAAAAATGGAAACAATAAGATATTCTTTGGAAGACAATTCACTGATGAGGGAGATGTGGCGATGGGAGGTGAAGAGTGGGAAGTGGAAAAGGAGCGGGGGAGCGAGGACACTGTCTGATAGTATGGAGCAGTTAGAGTTTGTCTATGGTATTTCAGCTGATGATGAGGGGTTGAACAATGATCAGGATGATGACGGCGATCGATATGCGGATGAGGAGGGTGAGCTTTTGATTTCCAGTAGCCCTGGCAGGGAAGAGCGGGAGCACCTAAGGACAGTGAGGCTAACGCTTACCGCCAAGAGTTCCAGGCCAGATCCCCACTACTCTCATCCTCTCGGTGGTGACCATTTCAGGAGGATAACCCTTAGTTCTATGGTGCAGGTGAGGAATGGAGGGTTGTAGGAGCGCTACGCTTGAGGAGCAGCTCATAGGGCTTTGAGGAGCGGTCCTGCTGACCTTGAGGAGTGATCTTCCGGATCTCGAGGCAATTTCAAAATGGAACAAAGAAACAAAGAAACAAAGAAAATAGGTTCATCGGGATATTAAAGAGGATAGGCTTGATTAAAGAGCAGGAAGAAATCAAACGACAAGCTGAAATTATAATCGAAAATTACATGGTCTTATCAATTCTTTAAGAAGGAGAGTGTAAAGATGTTTACCTTTGCTTTACCCTTGAGCTCAGGACCCCTCAGGCGCAGCGTTTCTCAAGGCCCCTTGGAGCCGCTCCTCAAGTATAGCGCTCCTCAAAGCCCGCTAGGCCGCTCCTCAAGTGAAACGCTCTTGGAAGAAAGGGGAGCGATCATGGTGGTGGCGCTGGTGGTGATGAGCGCGCTTATCATGATGGGTTCCCTGGCAATGATGATCACGGTGACGGAAACAAACATTTCCCGTAACCTTAGGATGGCAAAGGAGGCATTCTATGTGGCGGATGGGGGATACCCGCTCGCGGTAGCAATCATTGAAGAGGTGATGAACCAGGTACCGTGCTCCTCCTCAAGGGTAACTGTCGATGAGCACTTGCCCAATGAGGTGATGGACTATTATAGAGATAATGTCCTTTTAAATGATTACAAGGGAGATTCCCCCGAAAACTCACCGGACATTACTACCTCCTTCTTAACCCATACCCTGAGTATCGATATTGACCGCACCCACACCAGCATTCTCTACGGTGGGGCTGCTGCGTTTGGTGCAGGAGGTGAAAATATCGGCGTCGGGGGAGGTGCCTGTAAAAAGATACTATTTGAAATTACCTCTGAGGGTCGCATGAAAGGTGGAGCACTTTCCCGTGTGATAACGGTGTATCGAAAGATTCTTTAATCATTACTTTAACGTTGCGAGAGAGTGTAAGGGCATCTCTAAAGTTAAGAGGGTAACTCTTTTGAAAATACACTTCCATTTAATAAACTTTCTCCTGCTGTTGCTATTTTCATTGCCCCTGGGTGCCACTACCATGGTCGACTACACCCACTACCCCCTGGAAGCTGCCCAAAGCGTTCCTCCCACTATTCTAATCTTGATGGATAATTCCCGTTTCATGCTGCAACAGGCATATAGGGGGGATTTTAATCCTCACGCTACCTATGATGGCTATTTTGACCCTTCCGCCTCCTATAGCTATTCTGCTGACCACTACTTTGAGATGAGTACCGGAGGAAAGTGGAATGGGAATTTTCTCAATTGGCTCGCCATGAGACGAGTTGATATCGTAAGAAAGGTTTTAATTGGTGGGAAAGCGGTAGAGAATTCCCGCACCGGGAACGGAAGTCAGATACTTATGGGAGAAGATGACATAGAGAAGGGGTATGAGTTTGTGAAACACTATGAACTGGGGTCAGGGGTGTATTATCCTCCCAGAGAGGAACTTGGACTTACTCCCTCATCACCCCTCTATTTTGGTATTGATGATGGGATCGTGTATGTGGGTGATAGCGATGATCCTTTCTCTCATGCTACTAAGTGGTTTGCCATAAAGGTAAAAAAGGAGAGTGCTAAAGAACCAGACAAATTTATGGATGGTGAACTTGCCGGGGTAGTGCAGCGGATGGCAGCTAAAGCCCGCTTTGGTGTGGAAACTTTTAATCCCGACGGTGAGGGCGGAAAGGTTATAATGTCCGCTGGCGAGGGCTTACAAGACCTGATTGCTGCCATCGAGAACAGTGGCACCACACCCTGGTCTCCCTTGGCTGAGGCCTTTTTTGAAGGGGTGAGGTACTTCATGCAGGTTACTCCCTACTATCCCCATTCACCCGCAGATTACGGAAATGGGAAGAATAGTGACCCCTTCTATTTCCAGGAACTCTCTCAGTATCTTCCCTGTACCAAAAGTTTTATCATCCTCATCTCCGGTAGCGAGTCAACCCATGATCAGAATATTCCCTCAAGTCCGCCAGGGGGATACACGGGTAACCTACGTGACTATGATGGTGATGCTGGTGATTTAGTGACCTCACCGGAGGGAGGATCAGATTATCTTGATGACATTGCACTCTGGGCGCACACCAGTGATGTACGTACGGGCGACCAGGAGCTACAGGGGAATCAGCAGATTACCCTCTTTACCATCTCTGCCTTGGGTGGGGATTCTCAGCTTTTAAAGGATGCGGCGAAGAATGGAGGTTTTATTGATGTAAATGGTAATAACCTCCCTGATCTCGATCAGGAGTGGGATAGTGATGGGAATAGAGTACCTGATCACTATCTTGAGGCACAAGATGGTTTCCTTTTAGAAGAGAAATTGCTACAGGCAGTAGCAACCATCTTCAAAACGGTAGCTTCCGGAAGTGGGGTAACCATTGCAGCGAACCCACTTCAGGATGAGGCCACGCTCTTTCAAGCCTTCTTTAAGTCATCTCTGGACCAGGAACGTGCTGAAACTCAATGGAGGGGATTTCTCCACGCCCTCTGGGTTGATGCCTTTGGGAACTTACGGGAGGATTCCGATGGTGATAAGGCACTCGTCTATACACAGGATAACATCATTAAGTTTATCATGGATGAAAACTCTCAGGAAACGAGGGCAGGGGTGTTTAGTGATGCTGATGGTGATGGGCGCGCAGATCAGAATGGGCCTCTCAGGGTTATACCACTCGAGCAGATTCACCCCCTATGGGAGGCGGGCAGAAGGCTTGCACTCAAAGATGAGCGTGAGCGAGAGATAAAAACTTTTGTTGATAGTGATGGAGATGGGGTGGTGGATGCTGGGGAATGCATAGACTTTATCCCAGATAATGCATCGCTCCTTCGGCCATACTTACGGGCGTATGATGAAAAAGAGGCTAGGGATATTATTAATTACATCAGGGGGAGGGAGATTCAGGGTTTTAGGGAAAGAACGGTGGTATCCAACGGCATCACACAGGTGTGGAAACTGGGAGACGTGGTCCATTCTACCCCCGCGCTCTCCTCGCATCCGGGTGAGAACTACCACCTCATCTATGGGGATGAGAGCTATGAAACATTTTTTAAGAAATGGAGCGGACGGCCGCTCACCATCTTGATCGGCGCTAATGATGGAATGCTCCATGCGTTTGGAGGCGGGGTATATCATCCAGGTGATAACCCCTCCACTTCAGACAAGGAGGAGCATGGCTGGTACGGAGCAGATCCATATGCCGGATCAGGGAGTGTGGGGGATGAGCGCTGGGCTTACATCCCTTATAATCTTCTTCCGCACTTGAAGTGGTTAACCAGGGAAGACTATACCCATGTTGACTATGTGGATTTAAAACCTAAGGTTACCGATGCGAGGATATTTACTGATAGCGCAGGTAATCCCCTAGACAGTGACCACCCCGAAGGATGGGGAACTGTGGTGATCGGGGGAATGGGGATGGGAGGAGGCGGGATATCAGTCACTGATGATTTTGGGGCAGGAAGGGAGACGCGTTCTTTTAGCTCAGCCTACTTTGCGCTAGATATCACCGTTCCCGGGCACCCCAGGTTGCTCTGGGAGTTTACCCATCCCGCGTTAGGGTTTACTACCTCGTCTCCCGCCATGGTCCGGGTTGAGTCACGCGCGGGGAGAGATCGGCCCGAAGATGACAGGTGGTTTGTAGTATGTGGTTCTGGACCCACCGATTACCAGGGCAATAGCACCCAGCCCGCACATCTGTTCGTGGTTGATCTTAAGACTGGCAATCTCGTTCAGGAATTTGAAGGAAACAAGGCACCTGGTTTCATGACCGGGCCTCTCAGCATTGATGCCGATCTCGATTTCAATACGGAGGTAATGTATATAGGAGAATCTTACTGCTCAGAAGGAAGGTGGGGCGGGACCGTGTATCGCCTCTCAACAAAAGTGTGTGAAGAAGAGGAGTGCAAGGATCCCCGAGTGTGGAGCTACGCTACCAATCCCAGGCACTGGATTTTCTCAACTTTTTTTCATTCTCCCCAGCCCATTACTGCTAACCTCAACGCCTCTCTTGATGAGGGACTCAACCTTTGGGTTTACTTTGGGACGGGAAGATACTACCATTTCCTTGACCGCCTTGACAGTGGTATACCGCATTACTTCTTCGGCATAAAAGACTCCTGTTATAGGGGTGGTTGTAGCAAAGAAGTATTACTCAGTGAGCTCTATGATTCAAGTAGGGTGGTGATCCATCAAGGAGGGACAGTGAGTGGTGCATCCCAAGTCGGATGGAATGAGTTTTGTGCCGAAGTGCAGAGGAGAAAAGGGTGGTATAGTAACTTTTTTTTAAAAGGAGAACGGCTGATTGCAGAGCCAAGTCTGATAGGGGGTATGCTCTTTTTCACCACCTTTACCCCTGATGATGATATCTGTAGTACGGATGGTATAAGTAGTCTCTATACCCTCTATTATCAAACTGGTACCGCCTGGAGGAAATCGGTTGAGCTTGTGAAAAGGCAGGGTTCGTACGGTGATGAGGATACATCGTCGGATAACTCTCAGGCTCAAGAGAGCATAAGGGTAAAAACCCCTTTTGCTCGAGGGATATCATTGACGCCTGTTATCCATGTGGGAAAGACGGTGACCATCTTAAGCAGCGATAGTAGCAGTATGATCGAAGCGCTCTCGGTTAAACCTGCTTTTTCTGTCAGAAGCGGCATGGAATCATGGAGGGAAGAATAGTTTTTTTTACCATTATCTTACTTGACTCAGTTTTAAGTTGATTTATAATAAAACCCTGGGGAGGTGATAAACGCCCCTTATCTTTTTAACCATTCTTACTGTACCCTATGATCAATGGTAGATTTCTGCGCACGGTAATGGTAGCATTCCTTTTAGTGGGAGTAGTAACGCCTGCCTGTAAGAGCAAGACCAAAATTTCCTCTGCCTATCCAGCCGTACTTTCCGTGAAGATCAGACCTGAAAACCCTAGAGCCACCAGTGATTTGACTGCGCTGATGGAGGGTGTGGAGGGGAGAGATCTTACCCTTCGCTTCTGCTGGAAGCGGAATGGGAGGGAGATAATGGGTGAGACCCTCAGCACCCTGCGTCACACCAATTTTTCTAAACACGATACCATCTCAGTGGTGGTAACTCCTCTGCAAGGGGAGATCGTAGGAGAAGCTGTTGAATCTGAACCAGCAGTGGTAATGAATTCACCACCGGTCATCACCACTGCGGTGCTTCAACCCCAACCGGCATATACTACCAGCCAGCTGGAAGTAATGGTAGCTGCATCTGATGGTGATAACGACTATATCGTCTATTCTTTCCTATGGATTAACAACGACCAGGAAATTGCCACTGAAACCTCGCGTTCCTTATCCGGCGCGAACTTTGATCGAGGAGATAGAATTCAATGTAAGATTACTCCCTCTGACCGGGAGCAGGAGGGAAATCCATTTATAACAGAACCCATCGTCATTGTTAATAGCCCTCCCTCTATCTCCTCGCAGCCGCCCTCAGGGATGGTGCTGGAGCACTCCTTTACCTATAAGGTTCTTGCACATGACCCCGATGAAGACGGGATAACCTTTTCACTGTCCCCCTCCTCACCTCAAGGCATGTCCATCGATTCAGCCACCGGGGTCATCGAATGGAAAATCCCTAAAGATTTAACTGGTGTTTGTCCGATAGAGGTTATAGTGAGCGATGAGTTTGGTGGTAAGTGCTCGCAACGCTTCACGCTCACTTTGGCAAGGCATACAACTTAAAAGCCTTGTCCACCTACTGCGATACGCGAGTTGTAGCTAGTGACTCAGTGTATAGTGTTCAGCATTCAGTTTTCAGTAGGTAATTGATAAAACTAGCAGAGCGACTACAGGTAAATGTAGGTAATGAGTTTTGAAGGGTAGGCCCTGAGGTTTTTATGCTTCCATCTTTTTTAAGCATTGAACAGATATGTACTATTCTCTTGAAAAGGAATTTTATTTCTCCTGAGCAGAAAAAGATGATCATCTCTCAAGAGAGTATACAGGTATCAAAACTTAAGAGGGTCAAGGCTCTCAAGCAAGTTGATACCCTGACACTTGGCACCGATAACCATGAAATTACCCCGGTTGATATCGTCAGTTCCATGAAGCTCAAGACAGTTAAGGGAGAAGAGGAGTTGAAGGAAGAGTTTATTATGCATGCCATTGCTGATGATCTGGGGTTTCCTTTTAAGAAAATAGACCCTCTTGAGCTCGATCTCGATGTGGTGACCAAACTGATTGCCAAACCTTTCGCTATTAAACATCTGGTAGTTCCCCTTGAACTGGTAGATGGGGAGCTGAAGGTTGCCATGTACAATCCTTTAAATCATGAGGCGCTGGAGGATATTAAAAGGGTGAGCAGGGCGAAAGTGTCTCCGGTGGTCAGCACCAAAACTGATATCCTCAAAGTAATATCAGAGTTTTATGGATTTAAGTCATCGATCGTTGCGGCGGAGAAGGAACTGGTAACTCCACTGGCGGACTTGGGGAATTTAGAACAGTATATGAAGTTAAAGTCTGCTCAGGAGATTGAATCCACTGATCAGCACATTAAAAATGCGGTTGACTACCTTTTAAATTATGCCTTTGAGCAACGGGCGAGTGATATTCATATCGAGCCTAAAAGAGAAGCTGGTACCTGCCGTCTTAGAATCGATGGCATCCTCCATCCCATTTACTCCCTACCGAAGGGGGTCTATCCAGCGATCATTTCTCGCATCAAAACCCTTTCCCGACTCAATATTGCGGAAAAACGGAGACCCCAGGATGGAAGGATGAAGGTCGCGTATAAGGGAAAGGAGGCAGAACTGAGGGTTTCTACCGTACCAGTGGCCTTCGGAGAGAAGGTAGTGCTGAGGGTGCTGAATCCTGAGATCCTCTTCCAGGATCTTGGAGAGCTCGGTTTCTTCCCTATGGATCTGATTAACTATCATTCCTTTCTTAAACATACCTTTGGCATTATCCTTGTTACCGGTCCTACGGGGAGTGGAAAAACCACTACCCTCTACTCAACACTTCGCTCCCTATCCACCCCTGAAAAAAACATTGTTACTGTTGAAGACCCCATCGAGATGGTGAGCCCGGATTTCAATCAAATTGCGGTGCAACCACAAGTTGGCGTCACCTTTGCCAGCATCTTGCGTAACATTCTGCGTCAGGACCCTGACATTATCATGGTGGGTGAGATCAGGGATTTGGAGACCGCTGAAAATGCAATTCAGGCTGCATTAACCGGCCATCTGGTGTTAAGTACCTTACACACTAATGATGCAGTTTCATCTATTACCCGCCTTATTGACTTGGGGGTAGAGCCCTTTTTAATCAATGCGACGTTGATAGGGGTAATTGCTCAAAGGCTTGTTCGCAGGATTTGCCCTCACTGTATTGAGAGTTTTGTCCTGGGCCAGGATGAACTTCGCAGTCTGGGGTTTGATTTTGAGCATGAGGGGGAGATAGAGCTCAAGCGGGGGAAAGGATGTGTCCAATGTCGCAGTACAGGGTACCTGGGGAGGATAGGTATTTTTGAGGTGTTTAAGGTGAGTGAACCGGTTAGAAGGATTCTAAAAAAAGAAACCCCACTGGAAGAAATCATAAAGTTAGCACGTCAGGAGGGGATGAGTACACTAAGGCAGAATGCCATTAGAATGATGCTCAAAGGGGTAACAACCTATAGTGAGATTTTAAGGGTGACTAGTGAATTCTAGTTTTTATTTATAAAATAATTGTATAATTAAGGATGGTATCGTTGAAAAATAAAATAAGAAATTTTAAAGAAATGTTACAAAAAATAGAGGACCATAAAAATGAAGGGAAGAAGGTCGTTTTTACCAACGGCTGTTATGACCTCATCCATGTGGGCCATGTGCGGTTCCTTGAGCAATGTAAGAGACTGGGTGATATATTAGTTGTCGCTCTCAATAGTGATCGCTCGGTGAGGTCAATCAAAGGTTTTCCAAGACCAATCAATCCCCAGGATGAGCGTGCGGAGATAGTAGCAGCACTGGAGTATGTTGATTATATTACCATCTTTGACCAGGATGACCCATTAGAGCTTATTACACAGTTAAAACCTGATGTGTTGGTTAAAGGGGGTGACTGGACTCTGCCAACTATTGTAGGTAGAGAGGTGGTTGAATCATATGGGGGCAAGGTATATTCAATTCCCTTGATTCCTGGGGCTTCAACCAGTAAAATCATTACCTTTATTGCTAATAGCTATAAAAATAAAGGTGACTGAGGATTGACAATCCTTTCCTATGCTTCTGCTCGCCTTCCATAACTTACCAATTATTTTAACTTTTTTCCTGTTCAGTTTTTTGTCTCAAAAAGGCACATTATAAAATTCTCCCAATGAGACTTTTTTTGCTTGAAAAACGATAAGATAAAAATTTTTGTTTTTTTGCTTGACATACAATATGTAGTAGTATAATTAGTAGGCTAACACAAAATAAGCTACAAAGGAGGTAGTTGGTGGGATCGCTAGGGCATAGAACAAGTGGTATTTTAAGGAGTTTGCCGGCTGATGAGACGACCGATATGGCTCTTTTTGTGAGAACCTCTGATGAGGATATGGCCGTATGGAACAGACAACGGATTGTTGATGCACTGGTAAGAGAGGCCTGTGTTGACCTGGCTACCGCAGAGGAGATAAGCAGGGAGGTACAGGAACAGATTGTATCATCAAAAATTTCTTCACTTACAGCTCCCCTGATTCGTGAATTGGTTAATGCCAGACTTATTGAGAGGGGGTTAGAGAAAGCCCGCAAAATGCATACCCGGTTGGGGGTACCTCTCTATGATGTAGACCAGTTCATTCTTCATCCTAACAAGGAAAATGCCAATGTACCCCATGGTCCTGAGGCAACAAATCTTACCTTAGCTGAGAATATTAAAAAAGAGTATGCGCTTTTAAACGTTTTTACTCAGCCTATCGGTGATGCCCACATGAGAGGAGATATTCACCTCCATGATCTCGGGTTTGTTGATCGACCCTATTGCTCCGGCCAGTCACTGGAGTATATTAAGAAGTTCGGCCTCAACCTTCCCAATGCACTTTCCATTGCCAAGCCTGCAAAACATTCAGAGGTGCTCTTAGCCCATATGGTTAAGTTCGCAGCAGCACTCCAGAGTAACTTTGCAGGGGCCATAGGGTGGGATGCGGTGAATATTTTCTTTGCCCCCTATCTGGTAGGGATGAGTGAGAGAGATATCAAGCAGCTTGCCCAGATGCTCATTTTTGAGTTTTCCCAGCAGGCCGTAGCGAGAGGCGGTCAAGCCATCTTTTCAGACATCAATCTTTACTGGGAGATTCCAAAGCATTTTGAAGATGTTCCTGCTATTGGACCAGGAGGGGAATTCACGGGAAAGAACTATAGTGCGTATCTCAAAGAGGCCCAGAAGTTTGTGTGGGCACTCTTTGAGGTATACAAAGAAGGTGATGGAACCGGCAGGCCTTTCTTCTTTCCCAAACCCTTGGTACATATTACCGAGAAATTCTTCAAGACCGAGGGACACCAGGACTTCCTCCACCTCATCTGTGATGTGGCGGCGGAGAAGGGCAATACCTATTTTGTGTTTGATCGAGGAAGCACTGCAAAAATCTCTGAGTGCTGTCGGTTAAGCTTTAAGCTGGATGCCCAAGACTTAGCTGATGCCAAAGAACCTTGGAGGATGCGTTACTCAGCCTTACAGAACGTTACCTTAAACCTTCCTCGGTTAGGGTATATAAGCAAAGAGGATGATGCGGTACTCTTTTCGAAGATCACCGATCTTATGGAACTGGCGGTGAAAGCTCACCTTGAGAAGAAGGCCTTCATTGAAAGGCTTCTCTCCCATGGGGAGAAGGGTCCTCTGTCTCTTCTCACCATGAAGAAGGATGGGATGCCCTATCTCAGGATGAATCGAGCTTCCTATCTCATTGGGATGTTGGGATTGAATGAGTTAGTCCATATTCACACCGGAGAAGAGCTCCATCAGAGCAATAAGGCACTCAAATTTGGTTTGAAGGTTATTTCTCACATGGACCTGGTGTCAAAAAAGTTGAGTAAGCAGTATGATATGAGATTCGTGCTGGAGCAGACCCCTGCGGAGAGTACTGCCTATCGTTTTGCGCGGCTTGATCTACGGTACTATTCTCCCCGGTCTGGTCACTTCGTCAAGGGTGATATCTCACGCGGTGAAGTGTACTATACCAATTCCACCTATTTCGCAGTTTCCTCACCAATGAACCCGATTGAGCGGGTGATTAAGGAAGGGCTTTTCCATCCACGGATTGAGGCAGGTGCCCTCACTCATATCTGGTTGGGAGAAGCCCGGCCTTCAAAAGAATCCCTATCTAACTTTGTGATCAAGACTTTTAGAGAATCTTTGAATGATCAAATAGCATTTTCTCCCGAGTTTACCAATTGCATAGCATGTGCGAGGACCTGCCGAGGTTTACAAGACAGGTGTGCCTACTGTGGTTCAGAGGAAGTGGAAGGGATTACCCGGATTACAGGATATTTTACCAAGGTTTCCAGTTGGAATAAGGGCAAGAGGGGTGAGCTAAAGGATAGATATAAAAACAGCGGTTTCTTTGATAATTAAATAAATCACTTAAACTTATGGGGTGGTAAAGAAGAAGGGGGGAGTATGGGGAAGATTAAGGTGTTTGTAAAAGAAGGGTGCTTTAAGTGCCCGTCGGCAAAGGAGGTAGGAGAGCATTTAACCAGAGAGGGACTTGAAGTTCTCTTCTATGATCTTGATACCGCTGATGGCTTAGCTGAGGCATCTTTTTATGGGGTACTCTCTACTCCCACCATGATTGTAGAGGACAAGGATGAAAGGACACTTGCTGATTTCCGGGGCATGGTGCCTACTTCTCAACAGGTTAAGGAGATTCTCCTGGGATAGATTAAAAACTTACCCCTAATAAAAAAGGACCTTGATAATGAGTAAAGAGAAAAAGCCAAAAGTACTGGTAGTCGATGATGATCAAGAAATACGGGAGATGATTTCTACTTTTCTTACCTATAAAGGATTCCAGGTCAAAACTGCCAATGATGGTACTGATGGATTGGCTGAGTTAGAAAAAGACAGCTATGATATGATGATTACCGATGTCTACATGCCTCAGATGAACGCATTGGAGTTACTGGATAGGATCGATCGTAAGGATTCTAATTTAAGGGTGCTTGCCATGACCGGGCTTCCCAGCAGAGAGATAATTGAACAAGTGATCAAGAAAGGAGCCTATGACTGTTTAATAAAGCCCTTTCCCCTCCATCTCCTCTTTGCCACTATCGAAAGGTGTTTTGCACAATCCGGTTTACAGACTAATTTCTAAAACCGGTTTCCACAACTGAACATATCTCTCTCAAGTAGTGAACCATGTCTCCTCCCATCAAAGGATTTCTTGAAACCTCTTTTGTTGACTGGCCTGGCAAAATAGCCTCGGTAGTATTTTTACCCCATTGTAATTTCCGCTGCCCCTACTGCCATAACCATGAGCTGGTACTTACCCCCCATCGTTTTGCTACCATTCCGCTCTCTTATATCTTGACAAGGATTAATAAAAGCAGGGGGTGGATTGATGGGGTGTGCATTACAGGGGGTGAACCAACGCTTCATTCCGACCTGATTCAGCTCATTGAGTGTTTTAAAAAAGAGCAGTTGCTGGTGAAACTTGATACCAATGGGTCGCACCCGGAGGTATTAGAAGAGTTGCTATCAAAAGGTATGATAGATTACGTTGCTATGGATGTAAAAGCCCCGCTTGACTCTGAATCCTATGCTCGTTGTAGTGGGGTGATAGTGGAGCTTGAGAAAATCACCAGGAGTATCCAGCTGCTACAGGGAAAACGTGTTCCTTATGAATTCAGGATAACGGTGGTACCTACGCTCCACCAGAGAGAGGATATTTTCTTACTCGCTCAGGAGCTCAAAAGTTCAGGGAAACTCACCCTGCAAAATTTTAATCCTGCCCACACACTCGATAGGTCACTCAGAACGGTGGAGCCCTATCCTTCCCGGGAGCTCGATGAGATGCAAGAGGAAGTAGATCTCATCCTGCAAGGGGAGACAAAGATAGATGCGGTAACATCCCTCCCTTGCTGTGCATAGTGTGGCCTGTAGGTATCATCCCGATTAGTCTCTAAAATAGTAATGATCTTTTGGTACGTTAGTATCTCTTCCCAGAGGCGAATACTCATATAGTACCCCCTCCACTTTTCCCTATGCATTAAATTTCCTTCCATGTTACAATACTATAAAGATTTATTCTGTAGTGGGGAGCACGTGAAGACAAGAATGAACCGACCTCAATTTAAGGTGTATCCTGGGAAGCCGTTGCCTTTTGGGGCAACATTATTGGAGCAGGGGGTGCAATTCAGTGTATTTAGTCGTCATGCGACTTCGGTAGTGCTTCAATTGTTTGCAAGGTCGGAAGATAAAGATCCCCTGTTTGAGGTCGAATTGGATCCAGGAATAAATAAAACGGGTGATGTGTGGCATATTTTCATTGAAGGAGTGAAAGAGGGGCAGCTCTATGGATATCGTGCCGATGGTCCCTATAATCCTCTGAAGGGGATGAGATTCAACAAGTATAAACTCTTATTGGATCCCCATGCTCGGGCAGTCACTGGAAATTTTAACTGGAACCTCTCTGATGCGCGGGGGTATGATGTCCGTTCACCTAAAGGTGATCTCTCCTTTTGCACTGTGGACAGTGCAGGAGGTGCCCCCAAGTGCATTGTGTGGGATGATTCATTTGACTGGAATGGTGATCGTCCTTTAAGGATTCCCATGAGGGATACCATCATATATGAAACCCACGTTCGGGGTTTTACCTGCCATCCCTCCTCTCAGGTTGCTCATCCCGGTACCTTCCAGGGGATCGTTGAGAAAATACCTTACTTGAAGGAGCTGGGGGTAACGGCCATAGAACTACTTCCCATTCAGGAGTTCGATGAGCGGGAGATTGTGCGAAAAGATCCGCTCTCAGAAAGGCAGCTGATGAATTACTGGGGATACAGTACCCTTAGCTTTTTTGCACCCAAAGGTCGGTACAGCAGTTCAGGCACCATGGGGGAACAAGTGCAGGAATTTAAAAAGATGGTAAAAGAATTGCATGAGGCGGGGATTGAGCTAATCTTAGATGTGGTGTTCAATCATACTGCCGAGGGTGATGAAACAGGTCCTACCCTTTGTTTCAGAGGATTGGATAATACTATCTACTACCTCCTTGATAAGGGGGGGAGAGGCTACAAAAATTATTCAGGCTGCGGCAACACCCTCAATTGTAACCATCCATTGGTGCGGGGGTTCATTTTAGATTGCCTGCTCTACTGGGTGTTGGAGATGCACGTTGATGGGTTTCGCTTTGATCTCGCCTCCATTCTCGGCAGAGACCAGGAGGGTAACATGCTGGAAAATCCTCCCCTGATTGAGCGCATTGCTGAGCATGCGGTGTTACGACATACTAAAATTATTGCCGAGGCCTGGGATTTGGGAGGTGCCTATCAGGTAGGAAGTTTTCCTGGTAAGCGTTGGTCAGAGTGGAACGGTCATTTTCGTGATGAGGTGAGGCGCTTCTGGCGAGGAGACCCCGGAATGGTTCCCCATCTGGCGACACGCCTGGCGGGAAGTTCAGATCTCTACCAGCGAAGCGGAAGAACCCCCTGTCACAGTATCAATTTCGTCACCGGTCACGATGGGTTTACCCTCCATGACCTAGTGAGCTATGCCACTAAGCACAATGAAGCCAACGGTGAGGGAAATCAGGATGGTACCGATGAGAATTTTGGCTGCAATTATGGGGTGGAAGGAGAAACCGATGATCGAAAGATCAACGACCTTCGAACCTACCAGATCAAAAATTTCCTCGCAACCCTCCTGCTTGCGCAAGGGGTGCCCATGATTCTGGGAGGTGATGAGTTTAGCAGGACCCAGCAGGGCAATAATAATGCCTACTGTCAGAATAATGAGATTTCCTGGTATGATTGGAACTTTATCAAAAGGCATCATGAGATTTTTCGCTTTACCAAAGAAATCATTGCCTTCAGAAAAAGGCACCCCTGTCTCAGAAGAGAGCAATTTTTTACCGGAGAAGATACTGACCACAATGGGATTCCCGATATTAGCTGGTATGGAACAACGCGTGGAGCACCTGACTGGGGTGCAGAGAATAAAGCGCTCGCCTGCCTTATTGATGGCAGCTGCAAAGAGACCGGTGCGGAAAAGGATGATAATGATCTGTATCTAATGTTTAATGCCTCTGAAGAACCACTTACCTTTTGTCTTCCCACGCTTGCTTCCGGGAAACGGTGGTGGAGAGTGATGGATACCTCGCTTCCTTCCCCCCAAGATATGGTACCAGATGGTAAAGAAATTTTAATAAAGTCCAGTAAGTATGTGGTAGCGCCCTACAGCACGGTTGTGCTCATAAGTAAATAGTAAAAAAGAGCACTTCGTGTGGGGAGCGTTACCCTTGAGGAGTGCTTCGCTTGGGGGTAAGGAGTATTTGTAAAATATAAATTAATTAGTGGCTGAACGAAAACCCCTGTTTTGACTCTATTGTCATTTCGACCCCTTCGGATTTGCTCAGGGTAAACTCAAGGAGAAATCCCTGAATTTACATGAGATTTCTCAGTCGCTTCGCTCCTTCGAAATGACAGCCGATGTAGTGTGAGAGGGTTTTCGTTCAGCCACTAATTAAAGTGCCTGAAGTATGAGGTCAGTGAGATCGTAGAGCTTCATGCGCTCAGCATGTTCCTTCAAGGGGTCTGCCAGGTTCTGCTCGCAATAGGGGCAACAGGTCACTAACGCTTCTGCACCGGTTTCCATGGCCTCTTCCACTCTCTCTTTTGCAGTCTGGAAGGCCAAATCTGGAAAGGCTGCTCTCACCCCTCCACCGGCACCACAGCACCAGCCTTGATCTTTAATCCTCTCCATTTCTACTAATTTGATTCCTGGTATTGCTTTTAAGATATTCCGTGGCTCCTCATAGATGCCGAAGTGCCTGCCAATGTGACAGGGATCGTGCCAGGTTACGGTAAGGGGTATCTCTTTAGTAAATTTGATTTTGCCCTTTTTGAGTAGCGATTCCAGATATTCAGAGATGTGGAAGACTTTATAGGTAATCTTAGGAACGCCAGGAACTTCGGGGAAATCATATTGTAGCGCATGGTAACATCCTGCGCACTGGGTTATAATCTCTTTCACCCCCGCTTTGCTGAATGCTTCGATATTCCTCTTGACCAATGCAAAGAAGGTTTCACGATCACCCAGCCGAATGGCAGGGCTTCCACAGCAGATCTCTTGGTCAGCAAAAACACCGATATCTACTCCACATTTTTTTAGCAAGATTGCGGAGTTGACAATATCGTGTTTTAAAGTAGGATCAAAGGCAGGGGTGCATCCAGCGAAGAAGAGGGTCTCACACTTCTGGGTAGCGGCATTTTTAAGGTCTAATCCCTTTGTCCACTGGGCTTTCTGTGCCCTGGGTTGTTTCCAGGGGTTATCATAGTTTTTAATGCTGGTTAAAAGTTCTTTGTGGGCAGGAAGCGGTGCTAAGCCTTTCTCAATGAGCCTGGTTTTTAATGCCTCACCTGCCTTGAGGGGTTCCTTCTCATTGAGTCGCAGACAGTTCATCTCACAGGCGCCGCAGGAGGTACAGCGAAATGCAATATCTACCAGTGCCTCGGAATCATTATAATCAAAGTCTCCTTCTAAGAGGGCACGAATGATATGAAATTTCCCCATCCCACTGTAGGCAGCAAATCTCTTGTACCTGAATTCCGGGCAGATTTCATTGTATTTACTGCTCTTTACGTTCCAGCCCCACTGGTTTTGACACCAGTTGCAACGGGCATCTCCCCAGGCCTGTTCTCGGTAGTCTTCTAAAGTTCTCTCATGAATCTTTTTCTTGGACATACTGAATGCTCCTTTTGGCAAGTTTGAGCTAGTTTTTCAGTTTAGGTAAGAAACAATTACATATCATACCTGGATTGTCAAGATAGAATTCAGTACCAAGGTAAGTTGTCAGTTGTCTGTTGATAGTTGTCAGTCATCGTGTAATTGCTATCAATCATTCATTCTCCTGGCCGCCGTCAGTTGGCAGCTGATAAGCACTTTTTATCTGTACCCTGCACCCTGTCCCCTTCGCTCTTATTTCCCCCACCTTTTAAATAGAGTGTGTTCGATGCCAAAGAGGTCAAGGACCTTACCAATGCTATGATTAATCAGATCATCAATAGTTTCTGGCCTGGTGTAAAATCCGGGGAGGGGAGGAAGAATGATTCCACCCATGCTGGTTACCTTCATCATATTTTCAATATGGGCTAGGGTTAACGGGGTTTCTCTGAAGAGAAGGATAAGTTTCCGCCTCTCCTTCAAGGATACATCGCAGGTTCGTGCGATGAGGTTTTCACTGTATGAGTGGGCCACTGCGGAGAGGGTCTTGGCGCTGCAGGGGGCCACAATCATTCCCTCGGTGAGAAAAGAGCCACTTGAAATGGCGGCAGTGAGTTCATCATCCGGGTAACAGTAGTCCGCCAGTTGCCTTACCTGTGCAGTGTCTTTATACACTGTTTCATAAGGGATTACCTTTTCGGCAGCGCTGCTGATGATGAGGTGGGTTTCTATACCACTCGTTCTTTTGAGGGTTTCCAGCAGTCGGATCCCATAAATACTTCCACTTGCACCGGTAATCGCAACTATGAGTTTCATTTACACTCCTGTGAATTAATGAGTTGAGATCATTTGGTAGTTGGGATTTTGCTTTTAGAAATTCCCTTACGATACTATTAAAATAAGTCTCTAAAGTCAAATGGTAACTAACGCTTGACAATTTACACTACGAAGCGATAGATATCTAATGGCTAGCGGCTAGCAGTTAAGGCTTGATGACATTTTGAGCTTGGAGGCGAACAAAGGAGGTTAAAAATAAACATTGATAATAAGTCAGGAAACAAAAGAGAATAAAATTCTCTTGACAGATATCATTTTTTAGTTATAATACTACATATTGTATTAAAATAGATCATTAACACAACAAATAGTATTATAGAAGGTTTTTAATCATTGTTGATTCTTTATTTTAGGGAGGTGAATACTAGCTGAGAAGAATGATAACCAGCCAGAGATAGTGGGAGGGGTGAGCAATGAAAAAGAAACTCACAACGCTTACTTAGGAATAGAGCAGTGGAAAAAAGTTAAACAACTGTCAGCGAGCACAAAAGTTTCTATGTCGGTATACATGAGGGAAGGGATAGAAATAGCGCTGAATAAGTATAGGACGTCAGTGGAAGACAAGCTAAAAAATTCCGCTTCCTCACAGGCTACCTTTTGAGTTAACAAAAGAGGAATTATAATAGATGCAAAGGCCATAAAATTTGGGGGCTAGT